>JACCZN010000203.1 GCA_013695915.1 Rubrobacter sp. | reverse complement strand
TATGGCCGTGGCTACGGACACGAGGATCATCAGCGGAGCCAACGCTACTGCCAGCCCGATGCCCGCCACGACCAACACCTTCATGGCGAGACTCGCCGCCACGAACCACTGTAGCGCCGCTTTCGCCTTCTGGACTATACTCTGCATGGCTGCCCTCCTATCTAGGGTAGAGTCCCGGCAGGCCACCACCCTGGCAACGGGACATTAGCATTACTACAAGTGACGTTAGCAGGTATGTACCCACTGCGAGTGACGTTAGCAGGTATGTACACACTGCGCAATAACAGGTACGAATACGCCACGCAAAACCTCCTCTTCGCGCACCATCAGCATTGTTGCTCTCCCCTCTCGAAAAGGCCGGGGCTATGATCCCCGGCCCGGTAAGTAGAGCTATCCGGCCATCCTGGCAAGGCCGGCCATGATCTCTGCCGGCTCACGGTAGGTGCCCGCGAAAGACTCCCGGGACGTATCGCGCCCGGGAGTGCTCTCAGGAGCCACAGTGGGGAGAGCGGCGGAGAATACTGCTCTCGCGAAGATGTAGCAAGCTATGGCGTGCTTGCAGCCCTTGCCACGCTTGTGGGCGTCCGGGCATTCACAGCTAAAGGAGCCCGGGTCCACAGAGTAGGACTGCGAGAGCTTAGAGCCGGAGCGCACCGTGTAGGACCGGGAGCCGTCCGCGTGGAGGCGGACCTTCACTGGGCGCGTACCGTTAGAGACGGAGAGCTGTGTGGTCAGGATGTGCTCGGCGCGGGAGATACGGGAGTCGAGAGCGGGGCGGGCGGTGCGGAGCCTTGAAAGCTCCTGCTCTATGCGGGTCGTGTGGTGTATCGTGGTGGTGTCCATCAGGGAGCCTCCTGTTGGGCCGGGCCTCCGGGGAGTCTCCAGCTCCCGCGGGGGCTTCTTTTATGTGACAGCCTCATACTACCACAGAAAACTACATATGACTACAAATATAGTATAATCTATACGGTAAGCTACGGATCATGGAGGTAGACGTGGGCAAGATAAAGGAGTTGAGGATCAACGCTGGTCTCTCCCAGCGTGATCTCGCGACGAGAGCCGGCCTTACGCCGGGAGCCGTCTGGCAGGTAGAGCACCGCGGTAGCGGCAGCCCGGCCACGCTGAAGAAGCTGGCTGACGTGCTGGGCGTGAAGCCTTATGAGCTAGTCAAGGAAGAGGAGGAGTAGCCATGCCCACCACGAACGGTAGCGAAGCTGGCCCGAAGAAGGCCGTCCTGTATGCCCGCGTGTCCACAGAGGAGCAGGCCCGCTCCGGCTACTCTCTCGCCCAGCAGCTAGAGGCGCTCCGGCAGTACGCCGCCGCGGAAGGTTACGAGGTGCTCGAAGAGGTAGCGGACCCGGGCCAGTCGGGCGCCAGCCTGGAGCGGCCGGGCATGGACCGTGTGCGGGACGTGGTAGCGGGCGGGGGTGTGTCCGTGGTGCTCGCGCAGGACCGCGATAGGTTCGCCCGGGAGCCGGCCTACCTGTATCTGCTCAAACAGGAGTTTGCCGAGCGCGGCTCCGTCTTCCGTTCCCTCAACGACCGGGGAGACGAGAGCCCGGAGGGAGAGCTCACGGACGGCATCCTCGACCAGCTCGCCAAGTTTGAGCGGGCGAAGACCGCTGAGAGGACGCGGCGCGGGAGGTTCAGGAGGGCGCGGGAGGGAAAGGTGGTGGGCAACTCTAGAGCCGACTACGGGTTCCGGTTCAACGAGGGGCGCGACAACTACGAGGTAAATGAAGAGGAGATGGCAGTCGTTCGTCGTATTTTCCGCATGGTTGCGGTAGAGGGGATGGGCGTGACCACCACGAAAAAGGCGCTGGATAGAGAGGGCGTCCGGCTCCGGGAAGGCGGCAAGTTCTGGTCAACCATTTTCATCAAGCGGCTCGTCCTGGACGATGTTTACAAGCCCCATAGCGTAGAGGAGATAGAGTCCCTGGTCTCGCCGGAGGTCGCCGCAAAGCTGGACCGCACAAAGAGTTACGGTATCTGGTGGTACGGAAAGAACCGGTGGACGGAGACTCAGGTGCTGGAAGATGGCCGCTACCGGCGTAAGCGCAAGGTAGTGCCACAGCCGAGGGACAAGTGGATAGCCGTGCCCGTGCCCGACTCCGGCGTACCACGTCAATGGGTAGATTCTGCAAGGGTGGTTACGGGCACCATCAAGGAGCCCCACAAGGGCGGCGAGCGGTTCTCGGAGCTCGCCGGCGGGATGCTACGCTGCGGGTCGTGCGGAGCGGGCATGCAGGTGGCCTTCACAAGGAAGAGCCGCAACAGCCCTCGCAACTACTACTATCGCTGCGGCAGAAGGCGCAGAGATGGCAAGGAAGCCTGCTCTAATGGCCGTGGGCTTAACGTCCGGAATGTGGAGCCTGCCGTCTGGTCGTTCGTCTCCGCGTGTCTAAAGGACCCCGAGCACCTGAGAGAGGGACTAAAGAAGCATATAGAGAACAGAAGGGAGGAGCTTCGGGCTGGGTCCGTGGAGAGGGAAGCCAAGATGTGGGCGGACCAACTGACGGTAGCCGAGCGCAAGCGCGGTGCCTATCAGGACCAGCAAGCCGAAGGTCTGATCACCTTAGACGAGCTCCGGCAGAAGCTAGACGGCTTGGATGAAACCCGCAGGGAGGCCCGGGAACGCTTGGAGGAGCTTGCCGGGCGTCAGGAGGAGATAGAGAGCCTGGAGCAGGACGTGGAAGCCCTGATCTCTTCCTACAGCGCACAGGCCTCCGAGGGGATGGACTACTGGGATGCACGCGAGCGCCACCGCGCCTACCGGACCCTACAGCTCACCGTAACTACACAGCCCGATAGCCCCCTGCTCATCGACTTCATCCTGCTACGGGGGCCCGCAGCCCTGGAAGGGAAAGATGGTTGCACATTAGAGTTTGCATCTTGATACAGACCGCCGCTCTCCCGCCGCTCAGCTACCGGGTTCCGGAACCCCTGGTCCCCAAGGTACGCCCCGGAGCGGTGGTGGTAGTCCCGCTCTCGGGGCACGCCCGGCTCGGGGTGGTGCTTGAGATGGGCGAGAAGGACCGGGATGCTGTGGAGCCGCTGGAAGAGGTGCGCGAGGTGGTGGGCGGCCTCTACCTCGGGGAGAGCATCGTGCGCCTCTGCCGGTGGGCCTCCGGGGAGACGGCCCGGCCGCTGCCCGCGGTCCTGCGGGCGGCCCTGCCGCCCGGGCTCCAGACGGAGGTCTTCCGCGTGGACCGTCCTTGCACCGGGTGGTCCTGGAGAGCGGGTAGCAAGGTCGGCCGCGGGACGCTCCGCCGGGCTCTCGGCGGCGAGGGCCTCAAGGCCGCGGAGGCCGAGGGGCGCGTAGTCCTCTCTCCCTCCGTGCCCCGGCGCGGACGGGCCGAGTGGGTCTCTGTCCGCGGTGAGGAGCCGCCGGACCTCGCCCGGGCCCCGCGCCAGAGAGAGCTCCTGGAGGCGCTCGTGGCCCGCGGCTCCGAGTGCCCCGTGCAGGAGCTTCTGGAGGTCTCCGGGGCTAGACGCGAGGCGCTCCGCCAACTGGTCTGGCGCGGGGCCGTAGAGTTGTACAGCAGGTCCGGGCCTTCCCCCGTCTCCGTCAGCCGGGGAGCCGGCACGGAGGAGAAGAACCGCGCAGATGGTACCGCGGGGCCGCTGGACGGGTGGGTGCCGGAGAGCGGCGGAGCCTGGCTCTGGAGGCTGGCTGAGGAGGAGCACCCGGGTGCGGTAGCCCGGTTGGCGCGGGCGGCGGCAGAGAGCTGGCGGCAGACGCTCGTCCTGGTGCCCGAGAAGCGGGATGTGGAGCGCCTGCTGGAGCGCCTGGCGGACCTCCTGCCCGCCGGGCTCGCGCTCGCGCCCTACCACAGCGGCCTCGGCGAGGGCCGCGCCGCGGTCTACGAGGCCGCCCGGGAGGGCGCGGTGGACGTGCTGGTGGGCACCCGGCCCGCGGTCCTCGTGCCGCTGAGCCGTCCGGGAGCCATCTGCGTCCTGGACGAGCCGAACGACGCCCACCGCGCGGAGCCGGGCTACGAAGGCGTCCCGCTCCACGCCCGCGACCTGGCGCTCGAGCGCGCACGCCTCGAGGACTCTCCAGTCCTGTTCCTCTCCTCTGCGCCTTCCCTGACGCTCTACTCAAAGGAGAGTGTCCGCGAGTTGCCCCGCCGGGCACCCCATCAGTGGCCCTCGGCCCGCATCGTGGACATGAGGGGCTCGGGCGCCGCCTTCAGTTCCGCGCTCCTGGACGCCTGCCGAGAGAGCCTGCAGACCTCTGGCGGGCGGACCGCGGTGGTAGTGAACCGCCTCGGGTACGCCACGGCGGTCACCTGCCGCCAGTGCGGGGCTCCCGCCTCCTGTCCTTCCTGCGGCCTGCCGGTGGCCCTCCGCGAAGGGGCCGGGTCCGCCGTCTGCGGCCACTGCGCCGTGCGGGTAGAGGCCCCCCGGCGTTGCGGCGACTGTGGCTCGGAGAGGATGGTCCCGACGGGCCTAGCGGTCGAGAGGGCCCGCGAGATACTCGCCGGGGAGCTTGACGCTCCCGTCGGGCTCTGTACGGCGGGCACCCGGCAGGTAGACGGGGCCCGCGTGGTGGTCGGGACGGCCCGCGGGCTCTCGCGGGAGCGATGGGAGACCGTGGCTCTTCCCGACGTCGACTCGGCCCTGTTCGGTAGTGGCCTGCTCTCCTCCGAGAGGGCGTTCCGCATGCTGTACCGGGCTGCGGAGTCCGCGCGGGGGACGCTGCTCGTCCAGAGCCGCAACCCGGAGAACCCCGTCCTGCGATGGGCTCTCGAAGGAGACTACGAGGGCTTCGCCGGGAGAGAGCTCCCGCAGCGCCGGGCCCTGGGTTACCCGCCCTACACGCACCTCGCCGCCCTGACCTTCCGGGGAGAGGAGGCGGAGGTCCTGCGTGCGGTAGAATCCCGGGTGAGGTCCAACCTCGGCTCCGAGACCGTGGCCTCAGAGCCCGTTCCAGCGACCCAGCCCGGAGGAGCGCGTCTCTGGCGGGTGCTCCTTCGTTCCCCGAGCCGCGCCGAGGTAGCCAGGGTAGCGGGCGGGGCAGCCTGCTCCCTGGCGAAACGCAGCCGGAAAAGTGGAGAGCAGCGACTCGAAATAGAGGTCGAGATGGATCCCGAGGAGGTATAGAGAGGTGACGTTGGAAGTCAGGAAGTTCGGGGACCCGGTGCTAAAGTCCCGCACGGCACCGGTCGAAGAGTTCGATGAGTCGCTCTCCCGGCTGGCCGAGGACATGTTGAAGACCATGCGCGACTACGAGGGCGTAGGCCTCGCCGCAAACCAGGTCGGCCGCCTCAAGCGCATACTGGTCGCCGCCCTCGAAGACCAGGAGTACGTGATCGTCAACCCCGACATACAGCAGACCTCCGAGACCTCCGAGGCCGACAACGAAGGCTGCCTCTCTATACCTGGAGTAAACGTAGAGATAGAACGCCCGACCAGCATCACGGTCACCGGGTATGACACGTCGGGCAACCCGCTCCAGATCGAGGCCGAAGGGCTATTAGCACGCATAATACAACACGAGGTGGACCACCTCGACGGGGTAACGATACTGGACCGCACGGACCGGGAGTCGCGCAAGGCTGCCATGCGGGAGTTGCGCGAGCGGCTCGTGGCCCGGAAGTAAGCCCGGTTCGGGGGCACGTTTGAGGGTTGCGTTCGCCGGCACCCCGGGCTTTGCGGCGGTGGTTCTCCGTTCTCTGTTGGGCTCCGATCACCGGGTGGAGTTGGTGGTGTCCCAGCCGGACGCTCGCGGGGGGCGCGGCCGGAAGCGTTCCGCGCTCCCCGTGGCCGAGCTGGCCCACGATGCCGGGCTCCCGCTGCTACAGCCCGAGCGCATAGAAGAAGCGGTGGACGAGATCTCGCTCTGCGACGCCCTGGTGGTGGCGGCCTATGGCCGGATCCTGCGCTCCGAGTCTCTCCATGCGGCACGTTACGGGGCCTGGAACGTCCATGGCTCCCTGCTGCCCCTCTACCGGGGGGCCGCCCCGGTGGAGCGTGCGATCCTGGCCGGGGAGGAGGAGACCGGCGTCACCATTATCCGCATGGACGAAGGGCTCGACACCGGTCCTATGGCCTTGAAAGAGAGCACCGTTATAGGAGAGGCGACGACCGGCGGAGAGCTCACGCAGCAGCTGGCGGAGATGGGCGGCAAGGCCGTGGTCGAGACCCTCTCTCTCCTGGAGGAAGGAAGCCTGGACCTCACCGAGCAGGACGACTCCAGAGCTTCTTATGCGGCCAAGATCTCATCAGAGGACCGGGTGGTGAGCTGGCGGGAAGGGGCCAGGGAGGTACACGACAGGATAAGAGCCCTATCGCCGCACATCGGGGCCCGCACCTCCCACGCAGACTACCAGGGCCAGATAAAGTTCCTGCGGTCCAGGGTCTCCCGACCCGGCACCGGAAGCCTGGGACCCGGGGAGATATGTACCAACGACGGCCGGTTGATGGTCGGGTGCGGGGAGGGAGAGGTAGAGGTGCTGGAGCTTCAGGCGCCAGGCGCCCGCCCGATGAAGGCCTCCGAGTTCCTGCGGGGCCGGGACCTCCAGGGTGCCTTTCAGAGCTAGACGGGTATGGTACACACCGCAACCCTACGCCCGAGGCCCTGACCCCGAACTCGGGGAGCGGCGTGTGGCAGACAATGCTAGAATTCACGCCGGAGAGGCGGCCACACCGGCACGAAGGAGAATCACATAAGGGAGCCGGAGAGCAGATTCGGTACACCTCAACCGCAAGTAGAGGTGCAGGAAAGCCCTTTCGAAGATGACTTCAGGGTAGCCATCGTCGGTGCTGGTGGTTACGGGAGGGTAGCCCTGGATGTCCTTTTGGCGGGGGGATATGGGGACTGGATAGTAGGTTTCTACGACGATTCCCACGCCATGCTGCCGAAAGAGGTGCGCGGGTTCCCGCTGCTCGGGGACGTCTGGATGTTGAAGAGCCTGCTCTCGGTCGAGCCCGTCTACGTGATAGTCGCCATTACGGACAACGTCGCCCGGCTTCAGGTCGCCAACTCGATACGGGCGCTGGGCGGGAAGTTTATGGTGGCGCTGCACCCGATGTCGTATGCCTCGCCGGCCGGGAAGGTCGGCGACGGCACGGTAATTGCCGCCGGTGCGGTCGTACACCCGGACGCCGAGATCGGGAGCCACTGCATGGTAGGCCCGCGGGCCGTGGTGGACCGGGATGCCGTGATCGGGGCGGGGTGCTGGCTCTCGGCGGGGGCCGTGGTCGGCCCCGGCGCTCGCCTGGGTGCCCGGGTGGTGCTTGGGGTGAACAGCAGCGTGGAGCGCAAGGCCAGCGTGGAAGGAGACTCGCAGGTCTCGGCCCACGGCTGTGTACCGCCGGCGGGTGGTGTTTGACCCTCGTTGCAGCCGTACTCGCGCTCTTCGGGTTGGTGATCGGGAGCTTCCTGAACGTGGTCATACACCGGGTGCCACTCGGTGAGTCGGTGGTGTGGCCGTCGTCGCGGTGCCCAGAGTGCGGGGCCGCAATAAGCCCGCGGGACAACGTACCCGTGCTCTCCTACCTGTTACTCGCGGGGCGCTGCAGGAGTTGCAAGACGGCTATCTCCGCGCGCTACCCTGCCGTCGAGGCCTCTACGGGGCTGCTCTTCGGGGCTGCGGCCTACAGGTTCGGCCTGGGCGTGGAGTTGCTCGCCGCGCTGGTCCTGATCTCCGTCCTGATTACACTCTCCGGGACCGACCTCGAGTACAGGTTGTTGCCGAACGTGATCGTGGTCCCCGCGGCGCTCGCGGGATTCGGGCTCTCGGTGCTGGCACAGCCCTCTGCCTGGTGGGTCTACCTGCTCTCGGCGCTGGCCGTAGGTGGCGGCCTCCTCGCTCTGGCGCTACTCTACCCCAGCGGCATGGGGATGGGCGACGTGAAGATGGGGGCCATGCTCGGCACGTTCCTCGGTCCCTACGCCGCGCTGGCCGTGTTCCTCGGGGCGCTCGCCGGTGCGCTGGCGAGCGGCGGCCTGATGCTGGCCGGGAAGCTGCGGCGCCGGAGTGCTCTGCCGTTCGGGGTCTTTCTCGCTCTCGGCGGGCTCGTGGTGCTGTTCGCGGGAGCGGAGCTGTGGGGACTGTACCTGCGGACCATGGGGGTAGGATAGCGTGCTGGGCTTCGGCGGTCAGGGCGTAGGGCTCGATATAGATCGGGGTGCTCTGAAGGCCGTACAGGTCGCCCGCAGCGGGTCGAGCTACACGCTACAGCAGGTCGGGTACCGGCGGCTCCCCGCGGGCACCGTGACCGACGGGGAGGTCGCCGACCACGACCTGCTCGCCTCGGAGCTCAAGGAGTTCTGGTCCTCGCACGCGTTCAAGGGGAAGTCGGTCCTCCTCGGGCTCGCCAACCAGAAGGTAGTCGTCCGGCTGCTGGAGTTCCCGCGCATGAGCCAGGAGGACCTTCAGGGCGTGATCCGGTACGAGGCCCAGGACAGCATACCGATGCCCCTCGACGAGGCCATCATGGACTACGTGCTCCTCGGTCCCGGCTCCGAGGGTGCGGAAGACCTCGACCGCGTCCTGATAGTGGCCGCCCACCGGGAGATGATCTCGCGCTACACCTCCGCGGTGCGCGCCGCGGGCCTGCGGCCCACCGGCGTGGACGTCAAGGCGCTCTCCCTCGTACGGTCCACCCTCCCGAGCACCCTCTTCGAGGACGGCGGCGCCACCCTGCTCCTCGACGTGGGCTCCGAGATCTCCAACCTCGTCGTCTCCCAGGACAGCACCCCGACCATGGCCCGTTTCCTGCCGGGCGGATCCAACTTCCTCGCCCAATCGGTCGCCGACACCACCGGCCTCCCCGAAGAGGAGGCCGAGGAGCAACTGACCAACTCCAGGGTCCGGCTCGGTAGTGAACCTGAGGTAGACGTAGACGTTGAAGGTATGGAGGATACCGTGGTCGAGGGTGAGGACCCGGCCTTTCTCTTCGACGTCCGGCGCGGCCTGGAGGACGCGGTACAGGCGCTCGCCGAAGACGTGCAGAGGTCTATTGAGTACCATTACTCGCAGCCGGGGTCCCGCGATGTTACGCAGGTGGTCGTTTCGGGAGAGGGGGCGATGGTCTCGGGTTTCGATAGCTACCTCGGGGAGTTGATCGGGGTTCCCGTTCAGCGGGGCACGCCGCTCTCCCGGTTGTCGGCCAACAAGTCCAATGTATCCGACGAGCAGCTGGCGCTCATGGAGCCGGTGCTGGCCGTGGCGCTCGGTCTGGCGGTAGAAGATACATGAGGCGCATAAACCTCCTTCCCCCCGAGGAGCGCCGGCGGGGAGGGGGGCTTCAGGCCCCGGGCGGCCTGCTCGGGGGACTCCTGATCTCGGGCGCCGTCGTGCTGGTGCTGATGGTCGGGATCTACCTGCTCTTCTCCGCCCGGCTGTCGAACCTCGAGGACGAGATAGCGGGCCTCGACGGGCAGATCACCCAGCAGAACCAGCGCCTCGCGGAGCTCGCCCCCTTCCGGGACCTCCAGGCCAGCCTCGACGCCAAGAAGCCGGTCGCCGACGGTATCTTCCGCTCCCGCTTCCTCTGGGACGAGTTCCTTGAAGGGCTCTCCTTCGTGACCCCGGAGACCACGAGCCTCGACAGCTTCGTCGGCGAGGCGTCGCCCGTGAACCTCGACGCCCCCGTAGAGGAGACCCTGGACCCGCCGGGCTCCATAACCTTCTCCGGTGTCGCCGTGACCACTGACCCTGAGACCGGTAACGATGGAACAACCGGCGGGTACGTGAACGTAGCGGACTTCGTGTTGCGCATGAACAGCCTCAGGTTCCTCGCGAACTCCGAGCTCACCTCCGCAGAGCTCGACCGCGAGACCTTCGAAGAACCCGCGATCAACTTCGAGGTCACCTCCCGGCTCGTCACCACCGTTGGGGAGGACGGCGAGGAGGTCCGGCTGAACGGAGCCGGGGGCGACGCAGCCGACGAGCCACCCGGCGACGCACCCCCCGAAGCCCCGACCCCGGAGGCCCCTGAGCCCGGAGGACCGCAGCCCGGAGGACCGCAGCCCGGAGGACCGCAACCTGGAGGACCGCAACCTGGGGCGCCGCCGGAAGAGCAGGGCGACCCGGAGGTAGCGCGGGCCGAGAGGTTGGGGGATCGGCCGCGGTGAGCGCGAGCGACCGCAACACCCTCATCATCGGTGTGGGTGCAATACTGCTGGCCGTCCTGGGCTTCTACTTCCTGTTGCTGGCGCCGTTGCGGGCGGAGATCGCCGACAGAGAAGAGGAGCGGGACGCCCGTGAGCAGCAACTGCAGCAGCTCGAGGCGGAGGTCGCCGAGCTCGAGGAGGTGCAGCGCCAGGCTCCGGAGCTGGAGCGACAGCTACTGGAGCTCTCCCGGCGCGTCCCCGAGCAGGAGGAGATCCCGACGCTGATCCTGCAGGTCGAGGAGATAGCGGCGTCCTCGGGCGTGACGCAACTCCTTATACAGTCCGGGGAGGTGGCGGAGCCTACTGAGGAGGTGCCGGAGGGCGAGGGTGGTGACTACACGGCCATCCCGGTTACAATGTCGTTCGAGGGTACGTACGTGGAGTTGCAGGAGTTCCTGCTGCGGTTGCGCAACCTGACCCGGCTCGTAACCGTAAACGAGGTAACCTACGAGGAGGTCGAAGAGGTCGCGGACGACGAGGAGGAGGGCGTAGAAATCGACGAGGACCTGCTGCAGGTAGAGCTCGTAACCGAGGTCTACGCGCAGCCCCCCGGGGGGCTGGATCCCGCGCCTCCGGCGCCCGATGCGCCCGGCGACGTTACGGGAGGTACCACCACGGAAGAGGAACCACAGGAGGAGACCAACGGTGCTGAGTAGGCTGCGCGAGAGCCGGGTCGTGCCTGCTGTTCTCCTGGTGCTGGCCGTGGGGCTCGTTGCCTGGCTGCTCGTCCCCATGGTATGGAGCGGAGAAGACTCGGCGGGGGAGCCCGTCTCCAGCCAGCCCGAGGTCGCGCAGACACCGGAGCCTCCGCAGGAGGAGCCGGAAGCCCCCGCACCCGCGGTCGAGAACCGTAACGTAGCCTCCTACTCGGCTTTCCAGAGCAAG
>JACCZN010000092.1 GCA_013695915.1 Rubrobacter sp. | reverse complement strand
GGTGCGCTCGGCGGTAAAGCCGTGCTTCGCGTTGGCGTTGCGCTGGAGCTCGGTGAGGTCGTGGAGGAGCGGCGGCCGCTCCGTAGCTACCTTCTTCTTGACCTTTTGGACGGTCCCCGTGCCGCCTCGTACCTTCGCGGCTATCTCCTCGGCGGGCTCGCGCTCCGGGAGGCGATTCTTCTTCTCCCGAAACCAGACGCCGTCATAAGATGCGTCTCCGCGGGAGAAGCGGGCGTAGACCTGGTAGAACTTCTCGGGCTCGAACTCCTCTATCTCCCGTTCGCGGTCCACGAGTATCTTCAGGGTGGGGGTCTGGACGCGGCCGACGGAGAGGACGTTCCCGGGGCGGCCGAACTTCGCGGAGTAGGCGCGGGTGGCGTTCATGCCGACGACCCAGTCCGCCTCGCTCCGGCTGCGGGCGGCGTCTTCCAGGGGCTTCATGGCCCGTCCGTCGCGGAGGTCGGAGAAGCCTTCCCGGATCGCCTCTGGGGTGAGAGAGGAGATCCAGAGCCGCCGGACCGGCTTGCGGCACCCGGCGAGACCGTAGAGGTAGGCGAAGATCAACTCTCCCTCCCTCCCCGCGTCGCAGGCGTTCACGACCTCCGTGACCGAAGGGTCCCGCAGGAAGCCCTTCACGACCTCGAACTGCTCCCGGGTATTCGGGTTTACCCGCACCTTGAACTGCTCGGGCAGGATGGGGAGCCGGTCGAGGCTCCACCGCTTGTACTCCTCGCCGTAGGCATCCGGCGGGGCGAGCTCCGCGAGGTGCCCGAGCGCCCAGGTAACGGCCCATCCCTCCCCGGATAGGCTGCCTTTGCCCTTCCGGGACCGGCCCAGAGAGCCCGCTATGTCCCGGCCCACGGAGGGTTTCTCTGCGACGATCAGCCTCATGCCCGGAGTATACGGGACGAATGGACCCTTCTCTCCGGCGGTCTACGAAGTCCGGCGCGCCAGCTCCTTCTTCTGACATGAGCCGAGCTCTTTAGCTACCGCAGCCTCCCTCAGGAGGCTTGCTCGTGCTCGGGCTCCTTCTCCTCAGCCACGGTGAACTCCAAGCCCAGCGCTAGCAGGTACACCGCCGTAGAGATGAAAGGAGAGAGGAACCAGGCGAAGTCGTTCGTTACCAGGTAGCCCACGAGCATCGCCGCTGCCACGGAGAGTCCGACCGCCGGGATGTGGAAGTTCCCCCAGAGCTCGACG
This sequence comes from Rubrobacter sp., assembly GCA_013695915.1. Taxonomy (GTDB): domain Bacteria; phylum Actinomycetota; class Rubrobacteria; order Rubrobacterales; family Rubrobacteraceae; genus Rubrobacter_A. The sequence goes on along the minus strand of JACCZN010000092.1, from coordinate 6,006 downwards.
CTGTGGCGCTCTCCACCGGAGTAACCTCTCACGCCGCCGTAGGTTAGGGTACCGACCATCGCAAAGGCCAGCACCACTCCGATCACGAAGAGCAGGATCTGGGGCGGGTCCGGCGTATCTCGGAAGCTCATAGTGACTGCCCCGGTGCTCCACACGGCAAGCGAGAAGCCGTATGGTGCTGCGCTGGTTCCGACTGCGGAGCGCAGGTTCCTGTTGTACTCTCTACCGTTCAACATCTTCCTTCCTCTTCGAGGTAGTTCTGGCACCTGCTGGTGTTCCCTCGGAGGGCGGAGGTAAAACTGTGCCGGGATCGGCTACCCCGCCAGAACCGCAGCGCCTGCGGGGTTAGAATTAGCCTCAAGCTCCGGCAACGCCGCCAACGAGACCCGGCGAGGCAAGCTTGCAGACCGATGACAGGAGGCTCCAGAGAGTGGCCGGGAGACCCGCCACAGGCTCCGTGAGGGAGTTCCTCGGCGACCTGGCGGCGCTCCTGCGGCCGGCAACGCTCAAGCGCGCCCTCTTCGGGTTCAGCGGGAACGACGGCCTCGGCCTCGCCGCCCAGCTCGCCTACTACATGGTGCTCGCCCTCTTTCCGCTGGTCCTGGTGCTCGTCTCCGTGATGGGCACCTTCTCGAGTCCCCAGCTCGCGGAGGGCATGCTGGAGTACTTCCGGGAGGTGCTGCCGGCCGAGGTCTTCGCGCTCGTGGACTCCTACATGGCCGACGTACTCAGCGGCCAGAACCCGGCACCGGGCCTGCTCTCCTTCGGCATCCTCGGCACCCTCTGGGTCGCCTCCGGCGCCCTCTCCGCCCTGATAAACGCCCTGAACCGGATCTACGGTATCCGCGAGACGCGGCCGTTCTGGAAGGTCAAGGGGCTCGCGATCCTCATGACCGTCGGGCTCTCGGGGCTGGTCTTTCTGGGCGTCTTCCTGCTGGTCTTCGGGCCACACGTCGGGACGGCTATCGCAGGGTTCTTCGGCCTCGGTCCCCTCTTCGAGGTGGTGTGGCACGTGGTCCGCTGGCCCGTGGCGCTCGTGTTCCTCATGGTCCCGGTCGCCCTCATCTACTACCTCGCCCCCGATGCCGGGCAGCCGTTCCGCTGGATCACGCCGGGCGGCTTCGCTGCGGTCCTGCTCTGGGTGCTCGCGAGCCTCGCCTTTAGCTTCTACGTCGGGAACTTCGGCGCCTACGACGCGACCTACGGCTCCATCGGCACTGTCATAGTACTGCTCCTCTACCTCTACATCTCGTCCCTGGCGATCCTCCTCGGCGCCGAGCTGAACGCCGCCCTCCTCCGGACCAAGGAGGAGCTCTCCGGGGAGCGCATCCTGGTAGGAGAGCCGCTCGGCACCGGCCGCTGACCGCTACCTGTTAGCATGTGCTGGTGGCTACGAGGAGCGTTACGGCGTTGGGCCTCGCGGCGTACCTGGCCGTCTCCGGGTCACGCTCTCGGCCTCCTCTATGCCACGCTCGAAGTCCTCGCGGTCCTGGTGCTGCTCTCCCTACTTACCAGGGATACGACGAAGGTTGCCGCCGTCGAAGGGAACTCCTAGACCTCCGGCAGACGGGCTTCCTCGCCCGGTTCCATCCCGTAACCGTGCTCCTCACCGGGGAAGCCGCCCTCCCTGACCTCCGAGAGGTAGCTGCGTACGGCGCTCTCGATGGTGCCAGAGAGATGAGCGTAGCGTTTCAGGTACCGGGGGGTCAGCTCGTCCTGGATGCCGAGCATGTCGGTGGTGACGAGGACCTGCCCGTCGCACCCCGGCCCCGCCCCGATGCCGACCACCGGCACCGCAAGCGAGCGGCTGAGCAGCGCCCCGACCGGCGTGGGCACGGCCTCCGCGATCAGCATGAAGGCTCCGGCCTTCTCCAGAGCCCGGCCGCTCTCCAGCAGAGCCGCGACGTCCTCCGCCGTGCGGGCCTGCACCTTGAAGCCGCCCACCTTCGCCGAGCTCTGCGGCAGGAGCCCCACGTGGCCCACGACCGGTATCCCGGCTTCCGAGATCGCGCGCACCGCCGGCGCCATCTCGATGCCCCCTTCGAGCTTCACCGCCGCGCAGCCGCCCTCCTTTACCAGCCGCGTCGCCGACCGGACGGCCTGGACCGGTCCCTCGTTGTACGAGCCGAAAGGCAGGTCCCCGACCACGAGCGCCCGTTCCGTCCCGCGCACCACGGCCCGGACGTGGTGGATCATGTCCTCCATCGTCACGTAGACGGTGGAGCTGTAGCCCAGCACCACCATCCCCAGCGAGTCCCCCACGAGGAGTACGTCGGTCCCGGAGCGGTCCAGCAGCCGGGCGGTCGGGTAGTCGTAGGCCGTGAGCATGCCGATCCGCTCTCCCCCGCGCTTCATCTCCCGTAGCCGCGGGACGCTCATCCGAGCCCCGCCGCGACCGTGCCCCTCAGCCACCAGAACCTCCCGTAAACCGCCGCCAACCGGGACCCGTAGGCCCCCGGACGGGGAGTGTAGCACCGCACGAGCGTCTGATATAATGCCCGCCTCAAGGAGGAGTGGCCGAGTGGTTGAAGGCGGCACCCTGCTAAGGTGTTATACCTCTTTACGGGGTATCGAGGGTTCGAATCCCTCCTCCTCCGCTCACCACCTTTTCCCCTCGTTCCGTCGTCAGACCCGCAGCACACAAAAAAGGACCGGGGAGGTATTCCCCGGTCCTCTCTCAGCCTCCCTGAAGGGGGATGGACAGCTCACGTATCTTCCGCTGCCGGAAGGGTAGCACCTGTTACTGTGCATCCCCCTTCATAGGCTTATTGGCGCACGTTACATCATGCCGCGCAGTTCGGCAACCATGTCCAGTCCCTGCTGCTTGCACAGATCCTTGGGGCGCATGATCGCCTGCTCGTCCAGCAGGTTGCGGGTCCTGGCCTCTTTCTCGAGATGGCGCTCGATGACGTCGATGGCCCGGTCCACGTCCTCGCGAGTGTGCTCCTTGGTCCTCTCGTGAGTGATGGTGATCGTCATTGTCTTCACCTCCTTTCACCTCTTCTCCGGGGCGAACTTTGTAACATTTGTTCGCCTTGGCTGACTTCAGAATAGAACCCCCTATACCCGATGTCAAGGAAAATTATCCGCTGCGCTCGGAACAATTTTTACCCGCTCCGAAGCGGCACGAGCGTCCGCTTACGAACCTCGGCTGCGGGTCTCCCGGCCGGAGAAGGCTCCTCCGGTCAGGAGGGGTGCTACCGGCAGGGTGTCCTCGGAGAGGCAGAAGTCGAGGTCCGGCTCGTAGCCGAGCCTTATCAGGCGCCGGGCCGCGCGGTTCGCGCGCAGGGGGCTCGACCGGAGGGGACCGGCGGCCCGCTCCAGGTACCGTCCGGCGGCCCAGGCGCCGCGCTCGTCCAGGGTGGCGCCCCTCTCCCGGAGGTGGTGGAGGATGGCTCCCGCGGCCGCCTCGTCCTCGGAGAAACGGTGTCCCTCCCAGCCGCACCCGATCGCGACTATCTCGTCCCCGTAGGAGCCGTCCGCGAGCTCCGCCGCCAGGTGTTCCGCGTTCACGAAGGCTCCGGTCAGCACCGACGGCGCACCGGCGGCAGCCTCCACGACCCGCGTGCCGTTGGTGGTGCTCAGAACGACCGTGGAGCCGCGGGGTATCTCCGAGGCCTGTATCTCGGTCGGCGAGTTGCCGAAATCGAAGCCGGCGACCTTCGCGCTCCCCCGCTCCCCGATCCTGAAGTCGGCCTCTGCCTCCGAAGCCTCCCGGATAGAGGAGACCGGTATCACCCGGGCTCCCTTGGAGACCAGCACAGCTATCGTCGTGCTCGCCCGGAAGGCGTCGACCACTACCGCCACGGACCCCGCGCGGGCCGCAGCCCGCGCACCGGTCTCCCCGCCGGCGTAGCGGGCGATCACGCTATCTCCACTCCCCGGACACCCGGGTGATTATACGGGCTCCCCCGAACCGGTGACGGCCGGGGGAGCGGTCCCTGACGGAGCCGGACCCGACAGCAGCGTTGCTAGAAGCAACTCCCTAGCGGACGGGCCTGCGGAGCAGGAGCGCTCCAAGCCCGATCAGGGCGCAGCCGGAGAGAAAGACCCCGGCCGCGAAGCCACCCGTGTTGGGGAGCTCCAGTATCTCTACCTCCCCGTCATCCCTATCCTCCGTAGCGGCCTCCTCGACATCTCCCTCCTCTGCAGCGGCCTCCTCAGCAGGCTCCCCAACGTCTCCTTCCTCTGCAGCGACCTCCTCCTCCGCAGCAGGCTCCTCAACGTCTCCTTCCTCTTCGGCAGCCTCCTCCACAGCGGCCTCCTCTTCGGCAGCCTCCTCCACAGCGGCCTCCTCTTCGGCGACCTCCTCCACAGCAGGCTCCTCGACAGGCTCCGTAGGAGCCGACTCAGAAGGCTCGGCCGGGGTGGACGGCTCCGGTTCTGGCGGGTCCGCAGGGGCCGCTGCCACCTCCGGCTCCGGGGCACCGGCCTCATCCGCTACGGGCGCTTCCTCTGCTACGGGCGCTTCCTCTGCTACGGGCGCCTCATCCGCTACGGGCGCTTCCTCTGCAACTTCCGGCTCCTCCGAGACCGCAGGAGCCGTTGCCGGGGCAACTCCCGATGCCGCTCCCGACGCGGCGTAGGCGCGCTCGGTCTCTTCGGTAGGCTCCGCGGCGATACCGACCTCCACCCGCTTCTCTACCGTGGAGGCGGGCTGCACGAGGTCCATGGGCGGTGCGATCAGCGCGCCCGGCTCCACCGGAGAGACCTCCCCATCCTGCACGGCCTCCGCTGCCTCCTGAGCCTCCAGTTCTGGAACGGTCTCCGGGGCCGGTGCGGGCTCCGGTTCTGGAACGATCTCCGGGGCCGGTGCGGCTTCCAGTTCGGGAGCGGTCTCCGGCTGCGGTGCGGCCTCCGGTTCGGGAGCCGCATCCGGCTGCGGTGCCTCTGCGCCCTCGACCGGCTGGACCGGCTCCCCGGCCTCCGCACCAGCGGCGCTCTCGGGCTGCGGGGTGGCGGGCGTCTCGTCGGCGTACTGTTCATCCGCGGCGGAGGCGGTCTCAGGTGCCTCCTCTTCGGCGTACTGGGCCTCGACCGGGCTCTCTGCCTCTGCTGCCAGGACGGACTCCGGCTCGGCCTCCGGCACGACCGACGGCTCGGCCGGGGTCTCCGGCTCCTCCGAAGCTGCGGGTTCCCCGGCAACCGCGGGCTCCGTGACGGGCTCGGGAGTTGTCTCCGCCGGGGCCTCGGGTTCTGGGGTCTGCTCCGGGGCCACGAACGGCCCGAGAGGCGTGGAGGAGTCTACGGTGTTCACCTGTACCACGTCCACCCCGACGTCGATCAGGCCGAGGTATTCGGCCGCGCCCTCGGAGAGGTCCAGGTCTCTACCCTCTATGTAAGGCCCCCGGTCGTTTATGCGCACAACGACCGTACGGTCGTTGTAGGTCACGGCCAGCCGGGTATCGAACGGCAGCGTCCTGCTCGCGGCCGTGTAACCGCTAGGGTCGTATACCTCCCCGTTCGCCGTGGTGAGCCCCTCGAACCCCGGACCGTACCACGAAGCCACGAGCTGATCCGCCTTCCCCAGCCCGGCCACCGACGCGAGGATCAAGAGCGAACCCAGCGTCGCGAGCAACAGGACCAGAACCCTGCGCGTCAGCACTCCAAGGACATAAGACATGAATCCCCCCTCCAGATTGTTTTTCAGGGGCCACAGCCTCCCTGTACCCCCTCAATAGTAGCCAAGCATAGCTGCCCTACGAGAAGCAATCAATAGAAATGAAGACATTTACTACGAATTTTTAGGATTTATGGAAAATAAGCTCTCTATCTCTAGCTTCCGCGCAGCTTTTAGAGGTTACGCATCCGGTAAGTGGTATCCGTCCGTTCTGAGAGGATGTGTACAGAGAGCCGGGGTAGAATGTAGTTAATTACAATCCTGGAAGCTGTACCGCTAACAGACAATTGCGAGGTGTGAGGCATGAAATACCGTAACCTTGGCGCTACGGACATAAGGGTCTCCGAGGTTGGTTTCGGCGTCTGGACCGTCTCGACCGGCTGGTG
>JACCZN010000089.1 GCA_013695915.1 Rubrobacter sp. | reverse complement strand
CCGTCGTCCGCCACTACACCAACCTCTCGCAGAAGAACTGGGGCATAGACACGCACTTCTACCCCCTGGGCTCCTGCACCATGAAGCACAACCCCCGGGCCAACGAGGCCGCGGCGGCGGAGCCGGGATTCGCCGGGCTCCACCCCCTACAGCCCGAGTCCCAAGTGCAGGGGGCGCTGCAGGTGGCCTACGAGGCGCAGGGCTTTCTCGGGGAGGTCTCCGGCTTCCCGGCGGTCTCGTTGCAGCCGATGGCCGGGGCTCAGGGCGAGCTCACGAGCATCCTCATGGTCGCCAAGTACTTCGAGGACCGGGAGGACACCGGCAGGACCACCGTGCTCGTGCCCTCGACCGCGCACGGCACCAACCCGGCCACGGCCTCGATGGCGAACTTCGAGGCCGAGGAGATAGGGCTCGACGAGCACGGCTGCGTAGACGTCGAGGAGCTCCGCTCCAAGGTGGACGCGACGACCGCGGCGCTCATGATAACGAACCCCAACACCTGCGGCGTCTACGAGCGGAACATAGCGGAGATAGCCGAGATACTCCACGACGCCGGGGCATTCCTCTACATGGACGGCGCGAACGTCAACGCCATCATGGGCCGCATGCGCCCCGCCGAGGCCGGCGTGGACGTGATGCACTTCAACCTACACAAGACGTTCTCGACCCCCCACGGCGGCGGCGGACCGGGCTCCGGGGCCATCGCCTGCTCGGCGACCCTCGCTCCCTTCCGCCCCGACCCGGCCGTGGAGAAGGAGGGAGACCGGTACCGCTTCGCGCGCCCGGCCCACAGCATCGGGCGCGTGGCGGGGTTCCACGGTAACTTCGGGGTCTTCCTCAAGGCCTGGAACTACATAAAGATGCACGGCCCCGAGCTCCGGGATGTCACGGACATGGCGGTCCTGAACGCCAACTACGTCCGGGCCCGGCTGCGCGGCACCTACCGCATCCCCTACGATGAGCTCTGCAAGCACGAGGTCGTCGTCCAGCCGCCGCAGGGCATCCGGGCCCTCGACATCGCCAAAGGGCTCATAGACCACGGCTTCCACCCGCCCACGGTCTACTTCCCCCTGGTAGTCAAGGAGGCCATGCTCATAGAACCGACCGAGTCCGAGTCCAAGGAGACCCTGGACGACTTCGTCGGGGCCCTCCTGGAGCTCGCGGAGACAGAGGACGGGGCGCTGGAGGAGGCCCCGACGAGCGCCGTCACAAAGCGCCTCGACGAGGCCCGGGCGGCCCGGCAGCTCAAGGCGCGTTGGTAACCCCGGAACAAGCTCCCCGCAGGACCCCGCTCTACGAGGAGCACAGAAAGCTCGGGGCGCGTCTCGTGGACTTCGCCGGGTGGGAGATGCCGGTGCAATACTCCGGCATAAAGGACGAGCACCTCGCCGTGCGGAACCGGGCCGGGCTCTTCGACGTCTCCCACATGGGCGAGGTCGTCTTCCGCGGCCCCGAGGCGGAGGAGGCCCTTCAGCGGCTCGTCACCCGCGACGTCGGGCGGCTCGCGGCCGGGCAGGCCGGTTATGCTGCGGTCTGCTACCCCGACGGCGGCACCGTGGACGACGTGCTCGTCTACCGGCGGGAGGAGGACTTCCTCGTGGTCGTGAACGCCGCGAACCGCGACAAGGACTTCCGGCACTTCAAGGAGAACGCGGAGGGCTTCGACGCCGAGGTCACAGACGAGTCCGACGAGTGGGCGCTGCTCGCGCTCCAGGGGCCGGAGGCCGTCGGTATTCTCCAGGGCCTCGCTGATACCGACCTTTCGGGGGTCAGGTACTACCGGTTCGTGGAGGGAGAGGCCGCCGGTGCCCGGGGCATCCTCTCCCGGACGGGCTACACCGGGGAGGACGGGTTCGAGGTCTTCGTGCGCCCCGGGGACGCGCCCGTCCTCTGGCGGCAGCTCGTGGAGGCCGGAGCCGTGCCCGTCGGCCTCGGGGCGCGGGACACCCTGCGGCTGGAGGCCGGTATGTGTCTCTATGGTAACGAGCTCGACCGGGAGACCACCCCGCTCGAGGCTGGTATCGGGTTCGCCGTCCACCTCGACAAGGAGCCCGGGTTCATCGGGCAGGAGGCGCTCCTGCGGCAGAAGGAGGAGGGGCTCCCGAGGAAGCTCGCGGCCTTCGAGGTAGCTGGGCGCGGGATCGCGCGCCACGGCCACCCCGTGACGGTGGACGGCGCGCCCGCCGGGCACGTGACCAGCGGGACCCAGTCCCCCACGCTGGGGAAGGCAATAGGGCTTGCGCTCGTCCCGCCGGAGATAGAAGATACGTTCAAGGTAGTGATACGGGACCGGCCCGTGGAGGCGCGGGTCGTGCCGCTGCCGTTCTACAAACGCGAGAGACGATAGAGCGAGGGGGAGAAGCCGTTGAGCGTACCGGAGGAGTTGCAGTACACCAAGACCCACGAGTGGGTCCGCCGCGAGGGCGACGTCGCCACCATCGGCATAACAGAGCACGCCCAGGACGAGCTCGGGGACGTGGTCTTCGTGGAGCTGCCCGAGGTAGGCAGCGGCCTCGGCGCCGGAGACTCCTTCGGGGTCGTCGAGTCCGTCAAGGCCGTCTCCGACCTCTACACGCCCGTCGGCGGCGAGGTCACCGAGGTCAACGAGGCCCTGAACGACGGCCCCGAGCTCATAAACAGCGACCCTTACGGGGAAGGCTGGATTGTCCGCCTCCGAGTCTCCGATGAGGGAGAGCTCCTCTCCGCCGCCGACTACGAGAAGGTGCTGGAAGAGGAGGACTAGAGAGCCCGGCCGCGGGCTCTCTCCCGTGGCCGTGTCACCCGTCTCCCCGGCCCGCAGAGCCCCCTGCGCCGCGCTTCCGGTCCCGCGGGCCGCTCCGTGCGGCTTTGCACACTGACCTTCCGTAACAGAGGCACGACACTGGCGTGGAGATCCATCAAGGTCCGCACGTGGAGTGGAGAGCGCGAGACGTCATTGTGTTAAGGAAATGCGACATACTGATACCCGAGGGGAACCCGGACCCGGAGGAGGCCAGGCGTCTTCTGGCTGAACGGGTAGGAGAGGCGCTCTCGGGGGGTGGCGACCGCGGGAGCGCGGGAGTTACGCGAGTCTCGGTGCCCGTGCGGCCGGTGGACCCCTTCCTGTGGCTCGGCGAGCAGCGGTACGGCACCAGGCTCTACTGGTCCGGCCGCGAGGACGGGGTCGAGGTGGCGGCGGTGGGCGCCGCGGACTTCCACCGGGGCGAGCCGGGGGAGCTGCCCGTCCTGCGGGAGAGCCTCGGTGCCCTGCTGGCCGGCGGCGACGCCCGGACGCACTACTACGGGGGGCTCCGCTTCGACCCGGACGGCCGCCGGGAGGAGCGCTGGTCGGCCTTCGGCGGGTACAGCTTCGTGCTGCCGCGGTTCGAGCTTTACCGGGACGGCGCGGAAGTAGAACTAGTCTGCAACCTCGTGCTGCCGGTCGACGGGAAGCGCCGGGCGGAGATCCTGGAGGGCGTAGAAGAGCTGCGGTTCCCGGAGGGCGAGACCGGCGGCGAGCTGCCGACCCCGATCTCCCGCACGGACAGCCCGGACCGCGAGGAATGGGTCCGGGGGGTGGAGGCCGCGCTCTCGGGTATCTCCGGCACGGCGCTCGAGAAGGTGGTGCTCGCCCGCAGGACGGAGCTCGGGTTCGAGGGGGAGCTCGACCCGTTGCTGCTCGTGGGGCGGCTCAAGGCGGCGACACCCGGATGCTTCCACTTCTACCTGCAGCCGGAGGCTGGATCCGAAGCCTTCGTCGGAGCCCCGCCCGAGCGGCTCTACCGGCGCGACGGTCGTTCCGTGAGGAGCGAGGCCGTGGCGGGCACGCTTCCCCGGGGGGACTCCGCCGTGAGCGACCGGGAGCTGCGCGACCGGCTGCTCGGGAGCGAGAAGGACCGCAGGGAGCACGGCTACGTGCGCGAGAGCATCCGGGAGGAGCTCGGTCCTCTGTGTCGGGAGCTGGAGGTCGAGAAGGGCACCTCCGAGATGCGGCTCGCGAGCCGGCGGCACCTCGTCTCCGGGGTGCGCGGAGAGCTGCGGGAGGGCGTCACGGACGCGGACCTCCTCCGCGCGCTACACCCGACGCCTGCCGTCGGTGGTTATCCGAGGGGGGAGGCGCTGCGGGCCATCCGGGACCTCGAGCCGTTCGACCGGGGGCTCTACGCGGGGCCGGTAGGTTGGATCGGGGCTGGCGGAGCCGAGTTCGCCGTCGGGATACGGTCCGGGCTCGTGGGGCGCCGGAGGCTTGCGCTGTACTCCGGGGCGGGGATAGTCTCCGGCTCGGACCCCGCGGCTGAGTGGGAGGAGGTCGAGCAGAAGATCAGCGACTTCCTCGCCGTGCTCGGCCTCTCCGGCCGGGAGTGACCCCCGGCGCGCCGAACATCGGCCGCCTCTGGGCGGACCTGATGGTCGAGGAGCTACTCCGTAGCGGGGTCGGGCTGTTCTGCGTGGCTCCCGGCTCGCGCTCCACCCCGCTCGTCACCGCCATAGCCGCCAACGAAGAGGCCCGCGGCCGCGTACTCCTGCACTTCGACGAGCGCGGCACGGCCTTCGCCGCCCTGGGGTACGCCCGCGCCACCGGCCGTCCCGCGGCCTGGGTCACGACCTCCGGCACCGCCGTCGCCAACGGTCTGCCCGCCGTGGTCG
>JACCZN010000079.1 GCA_013695915.1 Rubrobacter sp. | reverse complement strand
GCGCGGCAGGTTACCCGGCAGACCGCCGCCCGTTATGTGCGCCATCCCGCGCACCTCGACGGACTCCCGCAGGGCGGCTACCTCCCGCACGTAGGCCCGGTGGGGCTCCAGGTACGCCTCTCCCACGGTGCCCGGGAGGCCCTGCGGCCGGTCGCCGTAGGAGATTCCTCTGTCGGAGAGCGCCTTGCGAGCCAGCGTGTAGCCGTTGGTGTGCATCCCGCTGGAGGCGAGGCCCAGCACGGCGTCCCCCTCCCGGACCCGCGAGCCGTCCACCAACTCCTGCCGCTCGCAGGCCCCGACGGCGGCACCCACCACGTCGAAGTCCCCGGCGCCGTAGAGGCCCGGCATCTCCGCCGTCTCGCCGCCGACGAGCGCGATGCCGAGGGCCTCGCAGGCCTCCGCAGCGCCCCGCACGACCTCGGCGGCCACGCCAGGATCCAGCCTTCCGCTCGCAACGTAGTCCAGGAAGATCACGGGCCGCGCGCCGGTGGCGAGCACGTCGTCGGCGCAGTGGTTCACAATGTCCGTGCCGATGGAAGCGTAGCTCCCGAGCTCTCTCGCCACGAGCACCTTGGTGCCCACGCCGTCTATCGTGGAGGCGAGGACCGGCTCCGAGAGTCCGGCCAGAGCGTAGAGGCCGGCGAACCCTCCCGGCGCGGAGACGACCTCCGGGCCGTGGGTCCGCTCCACGGCGGCGCGCATGAGGCCCACGGCCTCCTCGCCCCGCTCTATCGAGACGCCGGCCGACTCATAGGAGCTGTCTGTCCCGCCGGACAGGTTACTTGCCACCCGGTGCCCTCGCGGAGGCCGCGTAGGGTTTCGCCTCTAGGGAGAACTTGGTGGAGGTACCGGTCGTCGGGTACTCGCCGTCGAAGCAGGCCCGGCAGAGCGAGCCCTTCCGCTGGCGGGTGGCGGCGACCATGCCCTCCGTGGAGAGGTAGGAGAGGGAGGTAGCCCCGATCTGCTCTCTTATCTCCTCTACCGTGTAGTTGGCGCCGACGAGCTGGTCGGGGGTGTCCATGTCTATGCCGTAGTAGCAGGGACCGGAGACGGGCGGCGAGGAGACCCGGAAGTGGACCTCCCGCGCCCCGGCCTCGAAGAGTAGCTCGACCAGCTTGCGGCTCGTGTTCCCGCGCACGATGGAGTCGTCTATAACGACGACCCGCTGACCCTCTATCACCGAGGGGAGAGGGTTCAGCTTCAGGCGGAGGCCGAGCTGGCGCATGCCCTCCGTCGGCTGGATAAACGTCCGGCCGACGTAGCGGTTCTTGATCAGGCCCTCCGCGAACGGTATCCCGCTCCTCCTGGAGTACCCGGTCGCCGCCGGTATCCCCGAGTCCGGCACGGGTATGACCACGTCGGCCTCGGCCGGGGCCTCCTCGGCCAGGATGCCACCCATCCGCTCCCGGGAGCCCGCGACCTCCTGCCCCCCGATGTGGGAGTCCGGCCGCGCGAAGTACACGTACTCGAAGACGCAGAGGGCCTGGCGCTGACCTTCGGGCAACCCCTCGGCCCGGTAGCTCTCGATGCCCCCGTCCCCGATCACCACTACCTCGCCAGGCTCGACCTCCCGCAGGAACTCGGCCCCGGTTATGTCGAGGCCACAGGTCTCGCTGGAGACGGCGTAGCCCCCCTCTACCACGCCGATGCACAGCGGACGGAAGCCGTGCGGGTCCCGGAAGGCCACTAGCTTGTCCCCGATGACCATCCCCACCGAGTACGCCCCCGCGAGCCCCCGCATCGCAGCACCCACGGCCTCCCCGACCGAGGCACCCTTGTCCAGCTCCCGCACCACGCTCGCCCCGATAAGGGCCGTGTCCGAGGTGGAGTTGAACTCGAAGCCCTCGGCCACCAGTTCCTCCCGCAGCTCCGGAGCGTTTACCAGGTTGCCGTTGTGGGCCAGCACCACGTTGGTCTCCCCGCGCCCCAGGAACTCCGGCTGGGAGTTCTCCCACGAGGCCGAGCCCGTCGTGGAGTAGCGGACATGACCGAGCGCCAGGTGCCCGGACTCCAGCGAGGCCAGCCGCCGCTCGTCGAAGACGTGCGAGACGAGCCCGGAGTCGCGCATCGCGAGCGTCCGTTCGCCGTCGGAGACCGCTATACCGGCCGCCTCCTGCCCCCGGTGCTGGAGGGCGTAGAGCCCGAAGTAGGTCCGCTGGGCCAGCTCCCCGGCCAGCTCCCGCGAGCGGATCCCGAAGACCCCGCACGCCTCTTTCGGCTTCTCGTCGATGTTGACGGGTTCGATCATGCGTCTCTAGCTACTCCCTGGTGTAGGTAATGGCTCGTCCGGACCGGTCTCCAGCACCGTTAGACTAACACCCGATCCCCCGCCGCAACCGATCCTATACGGCTCAATCGAAGAGGTCTCGTTCATGAGCCTCCCTGAGCCTCTCCAGCGGCACGTCGAGGCCCGTGATGGCCAGCCGGTCCCCGCCGGTGCGCCCGATCCTGGCGTGCGACACGTCTCCCAGCGCCTCCCCCAGCTCCCCCGCCCGCTCCTCGGGCACCGCCACGAGCACACACCCCCCGGTCTCCCCGAAGAGCGCCACGTCGGGCCGGGCGCCCGGCAGGAGGCTCACCTCCGCCCCGATCCCGCCCGCGAGCGCCATCTCCGCCAGCGCGACCGCGAGCCCGCCGCCGGAGAGGTCGTGAGCCGTGTCCACGAGCCCCCTCTCGACAGCCTCCCGCACCGCGTCGCAGGTCCGCTTCTCGCCGGAGAGGTCGGGGTGCGGCACCTCGCCCTGCAGCGCCCGCTCGGTGCCGTGCAGGACCTCGACGTACTCCGAGCCGTCGAGCGCCGGCCGGAACTCCCCGACGAGAAAGACCGCGTCCCCCTCCCGCTCGAAGCCCGTCGTGGCGTGCCGGGTCGCGTCTTCCAGCACGCCGACCATCCCGACCACGGGGGTAGGGTAGATCTCCCCTCGCTCCGTCTCGTTGTAGAGGCTGACGTTGCCGCTCACGACGGGCGTCCCGAGCCCCTCGCAGGCCTCGGACATGCCCTCTATGGCCTCCGCGAGCTGGTAGTACGCCTCCCGGTGCTCCGGGCTGCCGAAGTTCAGGCAGTCGGTGACGGCCACGGGCTCGGCCCCCACGCACGAGAGGTTCCTGTACGCCTCGAGCACGTTGGACATTCCCCCGGCCCGCGGCTCCAGGTAGCACCTCCGCCCCCGCCCGTCGGCGGTGACGGCGAACCCCCGCGAGGTGCCCTTTATGCGCAGCACCGCCGCGTCGTCCCCGGGACGGAGCACCGTGTCCGTGCCGACCTCGTGGTCGTACTGCTCCCAGACGGAGCGCCGCGAGCAGAGGTTCGGGTGAGCCAGCATCCGCAGGAGCGCCGCGCCGTGGTCCTCCGGCACCGGGATGCTCTCCAGGTCGAGCCTGCTCCGGTCCTCCAGGTACGGCGGCCGCACGACCTCCCGCTCGTAGGACGGCGCGTCGGCCAGGGCCTCTGCGGGGACCGTGCCCACGGTCTCGCCCTCCCGGAGGACCCGAAGGTCCCCGTGAGCCGCGACCCGGCCCACGACGGCCCCTATCAGCTCGTACTCCTCCGCGAGGCTGATGACCTCCCCGGCCTTCTCGGGCTCCACGATGGCGAGCATCCGCTCCTGGGATTCGGAGATCATGACCTCCCACGGCTCCATGCCGCTCTCCCGCCGCGGCACCTTCTCCGCGTCTATCTCGATGCCGACCCCGCCCCTCGCCGCCATCTCCGAGGCCGAGGAGGTGATGCCCGCGGCCCCGAGGTCCTGCAGCGAGACCAGGAGCCCCCGCCCGAGCATCTCCAGGCAAGCCTCTATGAGCATCTTCTCGCAGAACGGGTCCCCGACCTGCACGTTCGAGCGCCGGGACTCCGACTCCTCCGAGAGCTCGCCGGAGGCGAAGGTCGCCCCGTGGATGCCGTCCCGCCCGGTCTTCGAGCCGAGCAGGACCACCAGGTTCCCCTTGCCGCTCGCCCGCGCGCTCACGAGGTCCTCCGTCCGGATCAAGCCTACACACATCGCGTTCACCAGCGGGTTCCCCGAGTACGCCGGGGCGAACTCGACCTCCCCGCCCACAGTCGGCACCCCCACGGCGTTCCCATACCCCCCGATGCCCCGCACGACCTCCCGGAGGAGATAACCGTTCCTCCCCTCCCCGGGCGGCCCGAACCGCAGCGAGTTCAGGAGCGCCACCGGCCGCGCCCCCATCGCGAGTATGTCCCGGATGATGCCGCCCACACCCGTCGCCGCCCCCTCGTAGGGCTCGACCGCCGAGGGGTGGTTGTGGCTCTCCATCTTGAACGCCAGCGCCCAACCGTCGCCGACCTCGACGACGCCCGCGTTCTCCCCCGGCCCCTGCACGACCCTCGGCCCCTCGTTCGGGAACCGCTTCAGCAGAGGCCCCGAGTTCTTGTACCCGCAGTGCTCGCTCCACATAACGGAGAAGAGCGAGAGCTCCAGGTAGTTCGGCGGCCGTTCGAGGAGCTCCAGTATGCGGTCGTACTCGTAGCCCGAGATCCCGAGCGCCGTGTACACCTCCTCCACGTTCATGCCCGCGCCCCCGCTCCCTCTAGTATCGACCGCAACACCCCGAGGCCGTCCTCCGAGCCTAGCGCCGCGTCCGAGGCCCGCTCCGGGTGCGGCATCAGACCGACCACGTTCCCACCGGCGTTACAGATACCCGCGATGTCGTTCCGCGAACCGTTCGGGTTCTCCAGGTACCGCAGCACCACCCGCCCCTCGTCCTCCAGCTCCCGGATGGTCCGGTCGTCGGCGAAGTAGTTGCCCTCGTTGTGCGCGACCGGCAGCGTAATCTCCGTGCCCGGCACCAGGGCCGAGGTCCACGGCGTCCGCGTGTTCTCCACCCGGGCCCGCACCCGCTTGCAGACAAACCTCATGCTATTGTTGCGCAACAATGCTCCGGGCAGGAGGTGGGCCTCGGTCAGGACCTGGAAGCCGTTACAGACCCCGAGCACGGGGCCTCCATCGCGGGCGAACTCCTCCAGGGGTCCCATAACGGCCGAGAAGCGGGCTATGGCGCCGGGCCGGAGGTAGTCGCCGTAGGAGAAACCTCCCGGCACGAGCACGGCGTCCACGGCCTTGAGGTCGGCATCGGCGTGCCAGAGCTCTACCGGGTGGGCACCGACCCGTTCGAGGGC
>JACCZN010000060.1 GCA_013695915.1 Rubrobacter sp. | reverse complement strand
CCCATGGCGTTGTCTATTAGCGAGGTGTAGACCCCGCCGTGGAGCGTGCCGTTACCGTTCAGGTGAAACTCCTCCACGTCGATGTAGACCACCGCCCGCCCGGGCTCGACCTCCTCCACCCGGGAGCCGATGTGCCTGGAGAACGTGATCGACTCGTCGAAGTACTCCGCCAGACGCTCCAACTGCTCCCGGTCCAACGCCCCGCCGTCGTCCACTGCGGCTCCTCCCGTACGTTAGCTCCCTGGTAGTTCCCTGGTACGGTGACGGATTATACGGGTCTTGCGGAGGGTCTAGCGCGATGGCGGCCGGTACGAGCCGTGCCGGAATAGACACGGACCGGCGCGCTTGTTATGGTTGTCTCCAAATGGAAGATATGGCCTGGCAGTACACGCCCCACGCTCTTGGTCTCTTCTTCACTTCGGCCCTCTCCGGTGCGATCCTCTCGTACATCTGGCTCCACCGCCGGGGCGCAGGCGCACGGGCGCTGGGTGTGACGATGCTGGCCGTGGTGCTGTGGTGCGTCGCCTACGCTCTGGAGCTCGGCAGCACGGACTACGACAGCGCTATCTTCTGGGCCAAGGCCCAGTACCCGAGCATCGTCACCATCCCCACGGCGGTCCTGGTCTTCGCCCTGCAGCACACCGGCCGGGTGCCGCGCCTGGAGGCCTGGCACCTCATAGCCCTCTGCGTCCTGCCGCTCCTGACACTGGCGCTCGCCCTGACCAACGAGGCCCACGGTATGATCTGGAGCGAGATGGGCCTCGACGTAACCGGGGCCTTCCCTACACTCCACTACGAGCACGGCACCTTCTTCTACGTCTACTGGGTCTACTCCTACCTCCTGCTGATCGCCGGTTCGGCCCTGATCTTCTCTCTACTCCTCCGGCCGGGGCGGCTCTACAACTGGCAGGGAGCAGTAGTGCTGCTCGGTCTGGCGGCCCCGTGGCTTGCGAACGGGGCCTACGTCCTGGAACTCGGCCCGGTACAGGGCCTGGATCTCACGCCGATAGCCTTCTCCGTGACGGGTCTGGCGTTCACTGTGGGTCTGCTGCGCTTCCGGTTCCTCGATGTCTTCCCCGTCGCCCGGGACGCCGTCATCGAGAACCTGAGCGAGGGCGTGATCGTGCTAGACCAGCAGGACCGGGTCGTGGACCTGAACCCCGCCACGCGGCCCGTGCTGAACCGCCCCGTGTCCGGTTCCATCGGCCTGCCCGCCCGGGAGGCCATAGCCGTCTGGAGCAGCCTCCTCGGCGACCTCGAAGAGACCGGAGCCGCGAGGAGAGAGGTAGAGCTTCGGGCGCACGGTGAGGATCGCTGCTACGAGGTAACGCTCTCGCCGCTGCGGGACCGGAGGTCCCGGGTCCTCGGGCGCCTCCTCTCCCTCCACGACGTGACCGACCGCAAGGAGGCGGAGAAGGAGCTCCGCGAGAGCGAGGAGCGCTACCGCCGCCTGGTCGAGCTCTCGCCGAACGCCATAGTAGTCCACGCCCGGGGCAGGGTCGCCTACATAAACGCCGCCGGGGTCAGGATGATGGGCGCGCAGTACAAGAAAGACCTCCTCGGAGAGCCCGTCCTCGGCTTCGTTCACCCGGACTACCGGAAGCTCGTGGCGGACCGTATGTCCCGCACGGAGGAGTTGCAGGAGGAGGACCCGGTAGAGGAGAAGTTCGTCCGGTTTGATGGGGAGGTCATAGACGTAGAGGTCTCCGCGATGTCCGTGCCCTACGCGGGCGAGCACGCGACCCAGCTCGTCATCCGGGACATAACCCGGCACAAGGCCCTGGAGACGCAGCTCGCCCATCGGGCTTCCCACGACCCTCTGACCGGGCTGCCCAACCGGCAACTCCTGCGAGACCGCCTGGAACACACGCTCTCCCAGGAGGAACGCCGGTCAGGGAGCCTGGGGATAATCTACCTGGACCTCGATGGCTTCAAACAGGTAAACGACACGCTCGGCCACGATTACGGGGACCAGCTCCTGGTAGCGCTCGCCGACCGCCTGAGACACTGTGTCCGGCCCGGAGACACCATGGCGCGCCTCGGCGGAGATGAGTTCACCGTGCTCCTCAAAGACCTGCGGGAGATAGCCGACGCCACCCAGGTCGCAGATAGGATCCTGGAAGCTCTCCGGGAGCCCTTCGTGCTGGGCCACCAGGAGAGGTTCGTCACGGCGAGCATCGGCATCGCCCTGAACGGCCGCAACAACAGCACCCCGGAGGGCCTGCTCCGCGACGCCGACACCGCCATGTACCGGGCGAAGACCGGGGGTGACATCGGCTACGAGGTGTTCCCGTCCCCGGCGTAAGCCCCGGGAGATGCCCCTGCCGCAGCCGCTAGTCTCCGTAGAGCAGGAAGTCCACCGCGCCGGAGGCGACCGTCTCCTCCCCCTTCCGGGCGTACACCTCGAAGGTGTACAGTTGGCCCTCTTCCCTCTCCTCCAGGCCCGCTACCCGGCCGCCGACACGCAGCTCGTCCCCGACAAAGACCATGCCCGAGAAGCGGCTCTCGAAGCCCTTTACGTAGCCGTGCGCGAGGTAGGGTGAGAGTACGAGGCCCATCGTCGCCATCGTGAGCATCCCGTGGGCTATCACGCCCGGAAGGCCCGCCTCCTCGGCGGCGGCGTCTATAGTGTGGATCGGGTTGTAGTCGCCCGAGGCCCCGGCGTACTTTATGAGCCCCAGCCTGGTAACCGGCGGCAGCACCGTCTCCTCGAGATCGTCTCCCACGCTCCAAGAGGGCCTTCCGTTCGCGGAGCCGTTCAACCCTCTATCACCTTCCTCACGGCCTCCGTAACGACCACGGTGTCCTTCGTGGTGAATATGCGCTCGCCCGAGAGGGTCTCCCCCGTCCTCTCGAAGAGCAGGAACCCGAGGAGACCCCTCCGGCCCTCCTTGTCGTAGGACTTCTCGAGCTCCACCCGGCAGAGCACCCCCTCCCCCACGAAGAGGGGACGCTCGTAGTCGATGCGGTGGCTGCCGTGTATCAGCCCGGCTGGAGGTAGCTCCAGCCCCGGCACCGCCCCGTAGTCGAAGGTCCGGGGGAAGGTTGGCGGCGCTATGAGGCCGCCGTGGCGGCTCTCCCGCGCCGCCCGCTCGTCGGTGTAGAGCGGGCTCGGGTCGCCGATGGCCTCCGCGAACTTGCGGACCGCACCCTTCTCGACCAGGTTCCCCACTCCCTCCGAGCGGCAGCCGACGAACTCCTCGTAGAGCATCCCCTAGGCCTTCGGTCCGCCGGCGGCGTAGATGACCTGCCCGCTGATAAACCCCGCCTCCTCGGAGGCGAAGAAGAGCACCGCCGCCGCTATGTCCTCGGGCTTGCCGCTCCGGCCCACGGGGATGTCCTTTGCGCGGGCCGCGGCGAACTCCTCGAAGTCGAAGCCCATCCGCTCGGCGGTCGCCCGCGTCATCTCGGTCTCCACGAAGCCGGGCGCGACGGCGTTGGCCGTGATCCCGAACCGGCCGAGCTCCACGGCGAGGGTCTTGGTGAAGCCCTGCAACCCGGCCTTGGCCGCCGAGTAGTTTGCCTGCCCCCGGTTCCCGAGCGCGCTGGTGGAGGAGATGTTCACGATCCGGCCGTACCCGTTCTCGACCATCGGCCTCTGAGCCGCCCGGCTACACAGGAAGGCGCCCGTGAGGTGTACGTCCATCACCGAGCCCCAGTCCTCATCGGTCATCCTGAAGAGCAGGTTGTCCTTCGTAAGGCCCGCGTTGTTTACCAGGATGTCGAGCCGCCCGTGATGCCCGGCGACCTCCCCCACCACGCCCTCGACCTCTTCCCGGTCGGTGACGTCCAGCCGCGCGCCGAAGACGTCCAGGCCCTCGTCGGCGAGCTCCTCGGCGACCGAGAGGGCGCCCGCCTTGTCCACGTCCGTCAGGCACACGGCGGCGCCCTCTTCGGCGAGCCTGCGGGCCGTACCCCAGCCTATGCCGCGGGCGGCGCCCGTCACGAGAGCGACCCGCCCGTCCAGCCTACTCATCCTCGCTCCCCCCGCCGTAGTCGTAGAAGCCCCGGCCGGTCTTGTGGCCGAGCCTGCCGGCCCGGACGTGCTCCTTGAGGAGGTGCGGCGGCGCGTAGTATGGGTCGCCGAGCTCCCGGTGGACGTACTCGAGCACGTCGAGCCCCACGTCCAACCCGATAAAGTCCCCGAGCTCGAACGGCCCTATCGGGAACCCGAGTCCCTTCTTTACCAGCAGGTCTATCTCCTCCTTGGAGGCAACGCCCTGCTCGTAGAGCCGCGCTCCTTCGAGGAGCATGGGCATGAGGAAGCGGTTCGCCACAAAGCCGGGTACGGCCTTGTTCAGCACCACCGGCAGCTTGCCGAACGAGGTCAGCAGCGCCTTTACCCGCTCTATGGTCCCGTCGCTCGTCAGGAGACCCCGCGGTACCTCGACTGCCTCCCGCAGCGGCGGCGGCGTAAAGAAGTGGGTGCCCGCGACCCGGTCCGGCCTCCGGGTTGCGGAGGCCAGCTCCGTGATGGAGATGGAGGAGGTGTTGGAGAGCAGGAGCGCCTCCTCCGGGAGCAGCGCGTCCAGGGCGGCGAAGGCCTCCTTCTTGGGCTCCACCCGCTCGACGATCACCTCTATGGCGGCGTCCGAGCCGCCGAGGTCCCCGAGCTCCGTGGTCCACCGGACACGCCCGTAGGCGGCCTCCGCCTCCCCGTCGGTGATGACGCCCTTCCTTACGAACCGGCCGAGGCCGTCGCGGAGGTAGGTCTGGGCCCGGGAGAGGGCCTCTGGCGCGCGGTCGCAGGCGACGACCTCGTACCCGGCCTGCGCCGCGACCTGCACGATGCCGGCCCCCATCGTGCCCGCGCCGAGGACGCCTATCTTGCTGAAGCCCTCCGCCGGGGGGCTCAACGCGGCCCGTCTTTCTGGGAGAGGGCGTGGGAGTGCACGATCAGGTTCCGCACCCGCTCGCCGAAGGCGGCGAAGCGTTCGTCCTGGGTCTGGCCCTTTACGTATCGGGCGTAGATCTGCTGCAGGATCACCGCCAGCTTGAAGTAGGCGAAGGTCAGGTAGAAGTGCATCTCGGAGAGGTCGCGGCCGCTCTTCTCGGCGTAGAGGTCCATGAGCTCCCGGCGGGTCATGAAGCCGGGCGTGTAGGTCACGGTCGGCAGGACCTCCTTGAGCTCCTCCGGGTCGCCGGGCTCCACCCAGTACGAGAGCGAGACGCCGAGGTCGAAGAGCGGATCCCCTATGGTCGTCATCTCCCAGTCGAGCACCGCCTCTACCCGCGTGAGGTCGTCGGGGGCCAGGATCAGGTTGTTCAGCTTGAAGTCATTGTGGATGATGGTGGCCGGTGGGCTCTCAGGGACGTTCTCCGAGAGCCACTGCGTAAGCGGCCCGACCTCCTGCATATCCTCGGTCTTTGCTTTTTCGTAGCGCCCGATCCAACCGTCCACCTGCCGGCGCAGGAAGCCCTCCGGACGCCCGAGGTCCCCGAGCTCCGCGGCCTCCCAGTCCACGGCGTGGAGCTCGGCGAGCGTCTCGACCGCGGTCCTAGATAAGCCGCGGCAGAGCTCTTCGGTGGGCTCGATGCCTTCGGGAAAGGAGTCGTCGAGTACCACCCCCCGCCGCCGCTCCATGACGTAGAACGGCGCCCCGATAACGGTCTCGTCCTCGCAGAAGAAGTACGGCGCGGGCGCGAGCGGGTATGCCCGGCTCAGCCGCCGGAGGATGCCGGACTCCCGCCCCATGTCGTGGGCCTTGGGCGGCACCGGTCCGAACGGCGGGCGGCGCAGCACACCCTCCCAGGCGTTCTCCCCGCCAGCACCCCTTATCCGCAGGAGATACGTCAGGTTCGACGCGCCAGACGGGAACTGCTCCACTTCGAGGTCACCTTCGGGCAGGCCGTCTATGTGGTCCCGCAGGTATCTCTCGACGGCGGCGAGGTCGAAGCCCTCGCCCTCCCGCACCCGGATGGTCTCAGACGACACTCAGAGCCCCCGGCCGTTCGCGTTCGAGAGGTCCTCACCAGAGTTATGCAAAGCCTTTCCCCTTTCTTATTCCGTGCCCGGTGCGCTGGTCGCGGACCGGTCCCGGCTCTCCGCTACGCGCCGGAGCCTGCCGTCTCGGACCTCGGCGACAAGGTCGCTCGCCCCTACCTCCCCGACAAAACGAAGGTCTTCGAGCCGGTCGTTCTCCAGAAACCAGCGCCCCGCCCGGCTCTCCCGGAGCACCTCCTCGGGCGCCGCTCCCCGGCCCCTCGCGAACTCCAGGGCCATCCAGGCGGCGTCGTTGAGCTTCCAACCGTCGAGGGACTTACCGTCCGGCTCCAGGTGGGCGAGGATGGAGGTGGCTCCCAGAAAGTCCTCCAGGGTAAAGTCGCCCATCGAGCCCGCGCAGACTATGTAGATGGACTCCGCACCGGTCTCCTTGAGGTGCCGGGCGACGGCCGGGGCGTTGCGGATACACCCGACGAGCAACTCTCCTGCCGGGGCTGCGGCGGAGATGGCGCGGGTACCGTTGGTCGTAACGAACACCACGTCCCGGTCCTCCACGAGCTCCGGCGGGTACTCCTCGGGAAAGGGGCCGCAATCGTAGCCCTCTATCCTAAGGGCGTCCTGCTCCCCACCCCGTATCAGCCGGGAAGGGTCCAGCCGGGAGCACACTTCCTCCGCCTCTTCCAGGCTGTCCACCGGGTAGACGCCGCGGGCGCCGTTCTCCAGGATGGTCACGAGGGTGGTGGTCGCCATGAAAGCGTCTACGACGACGACGGTCGAGCCCGGGAGCCGCTCCGGCTTTATCGCCTCTCGCGTCATGAGTACCCTGAGCTTCTTGTTCATCGAAGAGTTGCTCTCCCCTGGCTAGACCTCATACCGGGCCAATCTTACAGAAATCGGGGAGCCGTTACCGCCGGGCTCCAGAGTTGCCGCATGAAAGAGGGCCGGACAGTGTCCGGCCCTCCCGGTGAAGCGTCGCCGCTGCGGCGGCTACTTTCTCGGGCGCACCACCATAACCGGGCAGTGCGCGTGGCGGACCACGAAGTCCGAGACGCTGCCCATCAATGCCCGCCGCACCCCGCCGAGCCCCCGGCTGCCCATTACTATGAGCCCGGCCTCCAGCTCCTCGCCGAGGCGCACAATCTCATCCTCCCGCCGCCCCCTCCTGAGGTAGGACTTGGTTACCTTCCCGCCGGACTCCTCGATCCTCCTTGCCTGCTCGTCGAGTATCTTCCGGGAATCTCCCTCGACCTCCTTGAGCGCGTCCTCGTAGTTTACGTGGGACTCGACCAGGTACGCCGGGTCCAGGGCCCCGGGAGCCACCGTCATCACGTGCAACTCCGAGCCCGTGCTGTTCGCGAGGTCCACCGCCGTGTCGTTGGCCAGCCTCGCGTCCTCCGAACCGTCGGTCGCCAGCAGTATCTTTGTCGGGAAAACGCTCATGCCCGGCTCCTCTCCTCTCGACACTACCAGCCTTATATTAGCGTATATTGCTATCTGACGCTACATAAGTTGCGAAATCCGGGCCGGCCGCCGGAGGCGGGGCTCTCCCGCTAGCTCTAGCTAGCTCTCTATCCTCGACTCCACCTTCTCCACATACTCTTTTGGCTTTGCCTTGCGCTCCAGGCCGCCCGAGGCCATGTAGCGGACCTTGCCGTAGACCGGCCGCTCCTTCCAGCCCTGGTCGTGCTGGCCGAAGACCCAGGAGACGTTGGCGAAGGAGTTCGGGTCGCGGCCGTCGAGGAAGTACTTGTTGTTCAGGTAGAGGGTGGTCTCATAGGCCCGCTCCGGGGTCTCGGTCCACTCAAGTATCTTCTTTCCCCAGTACATGCGCATGTAGTTGTGCATGTAGCCCGTGTAGCGCAGCTCCTTCATCGCCGCGTTCCAGTACTCGTCGTGGGTCCCGGCATCCTCCAGTTGCCCTCTGGTGTAGACGTACTCGCGCTCGTCCTCCCGGTGCTCCTCCAGGGTCTGCCGCGCCCATCCCGGCAGGCACGAGACGGCATCGTAGTCCGGGGTGTAGAACACGAAGTTCATGGAGAGCTCCCGGCGTACGATCAACTCTTCCAGGTAAGAGTCTATGCTCTCCTGCGGGGCACCGGAGCCCTTTACGGTCAGCGCCAGCTCCACCGGCGAGACGTGACCGTAGTGCAGGTACTTGCTCATGTGGGAGACGTCGTCCGTCTGGGGCTGGTTGCGGTTCTCGACGTAGGAGCCGAAGTTCTCCCGGAGGAACCTCTCCATCGCCTTCCCGGCCTCCGTGGCGCCACCGACAAAGAGGTGGCTCAGGGGCTCGACACTCCGGTCGATGCTCATCTCGTCCAGCACCCCGTCGAGGTTGCTGAGGTCCAGGCCGTCCACGCTCATGTTCACGGACTGCTCCTCGACGGGCGTGGGTTCGAGCTCCACCAGGAACTCGTCCCGGTGAGCGTGGATCCTGGGGCGCAGGGTGCGGGCGGCGTACTCCTTCTTGTCCGAGGCCAGCTCCACGGGTACCACCACGTCGGACTCGACCTGTACCACCTCGCAGCGGGCCTCCCGGCCGACCCTCTCCCGCCACTCCCGCTGGTTGCGGAGGTAGCTCCGGTCGCAGACGATCACGGAGGCCTCCTCCCCGAGCTCGAGCGCCACGTCGTCCGGAGAGCCCCGGCGCACGACCATCTTGATGCCCCGCTCCTCGAGCCTCTCCCGGGCGTCCCGGAGGCCTTCGAGCATGAACCGGTAGTGCCGGAGGTTCGCCTCCGGGTAGCCGTCCATGAGCCCGAAGACGACCAGCAGGCGCTGCCCCAGCCCGTTGGCCCGCTGCACCGCGTACTCCAGCGCATGGTTGTACCGGGCGCGCTGGGAGGCCTGCATCCAGTAGAGGACGTACCCGCCGTCCGCGACCTCTCTGTCGTTCAGGCGCTGCACGCGCTCGTCCTGTACCTCTCTCGTCGCCACTTCCGCCACCTCCGCTGGTCTCCGGCCTTCCCTCCGTAGAGATAACATCCAACTACCCGACCGGGTGGGTGAGAGACTACGGTGGACCGCCGTTCTCCACGCGCAGACGGGGGTGCTTGGCAGGTAGGGATACTAGGAGCTTCCGTCGGTCGTCCCGGCCTCCGGAGTCTCCGACTCTTCCTCTCCGCCGCCTCTGCCGCCGGAGAGGAAGAGCAGCGTGATCGGCAGGAGCATCGCCAGCAGGTCCATCCCGGGCACGTCGAAGTACACCCCGAGCATTATGGCCGCCGTCTCCGCGACCACGAAGAGCCCGAGGCCCGCCTTCGCGCCCTGGTTGCGCAGCGTCTCGCGGGTCTTCCGCGGAAGCCCGGCGAGGCCCCCGGGCGGCCGCCCGACCAGCCTGCGGGAGACCTCCTCGGGGCCTTCGGGCTCCGGGACCGTCCTGGTCTCCGGCGGCTCCGTCGTACCCGCGGCGGCTCTGTTGGAGTTGCGGCTCATCGGCGCTCCTTCCGGCTCTTCGTCAGTGTACCCGCCGTCCGGGGCAGGCTCCACGAGGTTGGCAAAAACCGCCGGTGAGCCGGCAAGATTACCTGCACGGCGGAACCGCGGGCTGTTAACATCTGTCCCGAGGGTTTGCCCCGGCGCAGCCCGCAGCGTGGCCCGCTCGGAGGAGCGGGCGGATTCCCGGAGGAAAAGACCGCTTGATAGACTTCATCGAAAACCTCTTCAGCCCCATCACGAACGTGCTGGGCACCGTCCTGCTCTTCTTCTACGAGCAGGGGCTGCCCTGGTGGGTCGCCATCGCGCTCCTCACGGTGGTGGTGCGCTCGATACTCTTCCCGCTCACCGTCAAGCAGGTCCGGAGCATGCGGGCCATGCAGGAGCTCAAGCCCGCCTTGGACGAGATCAAGGCCCAGTACCCCGACGACCGCCAGCGGCAGCAGCAGGAGCAGATGAAGCTCTACCAGGAGCGCGGCATCAACCCGCTCGGGGGGTGCCTGCCCCTGCTGGTGCAGCTACCCATCTTTATCGGGATCTTCTACGTGATCCGGGACTTCGGCGGCAGCGTCGGCATGATCGGGGTGCCCGACACCCAGGGCTCGCAGCCGACCTTCGAGGAGGGCGGCATCCTGTGGTTCACGAACCTCAGCCAGAGCGACCCGTACTTCCTGCTGCCAGTAATCTCGGCGCTTACCATGCTGGCCTCCATGGAGATAACCAACAAGAGCATGGAGCCTCAGATGCGCTGGATCATGCGCATCATGCCCTTCGTGTTTATCTTCTTTATCCTGGTCTTCCCCGCCGGGTTGCTGGTCTACATAATCACCACGAACATCGTGACGCTGGTCCAGAATTACGCCATCTACAACTTCGGACCCGGCAAGAAGACCCCCGAAACGGCCGAGGACGAGAAGACGAGCACCGAAGAGCCGCTGGAATCTCAGGAACAGCTCGAGGCCTCGGAGAACGGCCACGGGTCCGGCTCCGGGGAGCGCAACGGCTCCTCCGGCAAGAACCGCAAGGCCGCCAACCGGCGGAAGCGGAAGAAGCGGAAGAAGTAGCCTGGGCTCAGCCGGTCCGGGCCTGCTCCCTCTCCTGTAGCTCGCGCCAGAGGATCTTGCCGCTCCCGCTCTTGGGCAGGGCATCGGTGAACTCTACCGTGCGGGGGTACTTGTAGGCGGCCATCTGGCCCCTGGACCACTCGACGATCTCCTCCTCCGAAACCTTGCCGCGCTCCGCCTCCCGGAGGACGACTACGGCCTTCGCGGTCTCCCCGCGCCGCTCGTCGGGGACGCCTATGACCACGGCCTCCTGTATGGCGGGGTGCTCGTAGAGGGTGGACTCCACCTCCGAGGGCCAGACCTTGTAGCCTCCGGCGTTGATCATGCGCTTCAGCCGGTCGACCATGAAGAAGTAGCCTTCCCGGTCGTACATCCCGATGTCCCCGGTCCTGAAGAAGCGTTTGCCGTCCCGCTCGAAGAACGCCGCCTCGTCGGCCTCGGGCCGCTTCCAGTAGCCCCGGAAGACCTGCGGACCGCTGACCAAGATCTCGCCCTCCGCCTCCGGCCCGAGCTCCTCGAGCGTCTCCGGGTCCACGACCCGCGCGTCCACGTCGAAGGACGGCATCCCGAGGCACTGGAGCTTGGGCCGGGCGGGCGGGTTCATGTGCGTCTGGGAGATGGTCTCGGAGAGGCCGTAGCCCTCCGCGTACCGGATGCCGGTCAGTTCGTGGAGCTTCTCCCCCACCGCCGCCGGTAGCGGCGCCCCGCCGCCGCCCACGACCTCGAACGAGCCGAGATCGTACTCCTCTATCTCCGGGTTTGCGAGGAAGTCCACTACCATCGTGGAGATGTTGGTCCAGTGGGTGCAGCGGTGACGCTCCACGAGCCGGGCGGCGAGCTCCCGGTCCCAGCGGGTCATGAGGACCACGGTGGACCCCGCATAGAAGGGGGCGTTCATGCTGTGCTGCATACCCGTGACGTGGAAGAACGGCAGCGTGGCGAGCGCGACCCCCGCGGGCGTCACGCCGTTCCACACCGCGGCGCCCACGAGCGTGGCCTGGAGCGTGCGGTGGGTGTGGACGCAGCCCTTCGGCCGCCCCGTCGTCCCGGAGGTATACGGCAAGAGCGCCACGTCCTCCGGCCCGACCTCTACGGGCTCCGGCGCGAGCCCGGCACCGAGCGCCGCCTTCCAGGAGACCGCAGCCTCGTCCGCCACCTCCGGCGCGGGAGCTAACGCTGAGACGACCTCGGGGACTGCGAGGTCCGTCGGCTCCCGGAGGTAGTCCGAGTAGGTGGCGACCACGACGTGGCGCAGCCCGCTCCGGCCGACGAGCGGGGCGAGTTGGGGATAGAGCTCCCCGCCGACGACTGCTACCTCCGCGCCGCTGTCCTCCACGTAGTGCTCGAGCTCCCCGGTGACGAGCATCGGGTTCACGGGCACCACCACGGCCCCTATCCGCAGCACGGCGTAGAAGGCCACCGCGAACTGCGGGCTGTTCTGGAGGTAGAGGATCACCCGGTCCCCTCTGGAGACGCCGGGCTCGCGCTGGAGGTAGCCCGCCAGGGACTCCACCTCCTCGAGGAGGCTCCGGTAGGAGACCTCCGTGCCGTAGTAGACGATGGCCGCCTTCTCCTGGTAGCGTTCGGCGGAGACCGCGAGGTTGTGGTGGACGCTCGTCTGTGGCAGCGGCAGGGAGCGCGGCATCCGCTCCGGCCAGAACTCGAAGTGCCGCTCCATCATCTCTCCTCCTACTCCCCGGTGAACTCCGCCTCGCGCTTCTCGAAGAAGGCCGCGATGCCCTCCCGGTGGTCTTCCGTGTAGCCGCAGAACGTCTGTCCCCGGGCCTCCTTCTCCAGGGCCGTGCCTATGTCTCCCTCGAAGCTCCCGTAGAGGGTGACCTTGATCCTGCCGAGCGCCCGGGTCGGCATCGAGGCGAGCCGGGTGGCGAGCGCCGCGGCTTCGCCCGCTACGGCCTCGTCGGCGACGACGCGGTTCACGAGGCCGATGCTCCGGGCCTCCTCGGCCTCCACCGTCTCCCCGAGCATGGACATCTCC
This sequence comes from Rubrobacter sp., assembly GCA_013695915.1. Classification (GTDB taxonomy): domain Bacteria; phylum Actinomycetota; class Rubrobacteria; order Rubrobacterales; family Rubrobacteraceae; genus Rubrobacter_A. The sequence continues at coordinate 807 of JACCZN010000060.1, read as the reverse complement.
ATCGCCTTCCCTATGCCGACCAGCCGCGGCAGGAAGAAGGAGATGCCGGCGTCCGGGATCAAGCCTATCTTGATAAACGCCACGGAGAACTTCGCGCTCTCGGCGGCCACGCGCAGGTCGCAGGCCAGCGCTATGCCGAGCCCCGCCCCGTAGACCGGCCCGTGGAGCGCGGCGACTATGGGCTTCTCTATGCTGACCATCTTCATCACCAGGCGGCTGTAGGTGTTCCTCAGGTACTCCCCGAGGTCCGGCTGTTCGGAGCCGTTGCCCTCTATGACCTCGCTGAGGTCCGCCCCGGCGGAGAAGCCCCGGCCCTCGCCCCGGAGCACGATAGCGCGCACCTCGCCGTCGTCCTCCGCGGCCTCGAAAGCCGCGTGGACCTCCTCGTGCAACGTGCCATTGAAAGCGTTCAGCACTTCGGGACGGTTCAAGGAGATCGTGGCTACCCCGCCGCTCTTCTCGAAGAGAATCGTCTCGTACATACTTGCGTCTCCTCCCAGGGTCCGCGCGCAAGGCCCGCGAACGCCAAAGTAGAACTCTCTTTCCCCCGGGCATTGTAGCGCCGCAGGCTCGGGCCGGGCAAAGAGGCGCCGCCGGAGATCGAACCGGGCGAGACCCCGGAGTACAGCCCCTGTTGCTACTGCCGCCCGGACGAGAGCCCGACAAAGAAGTCCAGGGAGTCGGGGTTCGCCAGGGAGTCGCGGCTGGCGGCCTTCTCGACCGGTGTGCCGCCCAGGATCTTCTTTACCGGCACCTCGAGCTTCTTGCCGTTCAGGGTGCGGGGCACCGCTTCTATGGCCCGGACCT
>JACCZN010000044.1 GCA_013695915.1 Rubrobacter sp. | reverse complement strand
CTGGAGGGCGAGCAGGTCAGCCTGGGTGGAGGGGACGAGGTAACGGCGCTCTTTTTCATGGCCGGTTGGTGACCGAGGTGCATGGAGGAGGCCCGGACGTGGTCCGAGCTCCTCCCGGCCTACGAGGATCGTGGGCTCGAGATGGTAATGATCTCCATAGACCCGAACGAGACGGAGCAGTCCATCGAGGCTTTCAATAGCCGGGCTGGGGTGGAGGAGCCTGTGCCGACGGTGATAAACGACGGCGACGTGGCCCGGGAGTTCGGCGCGACCGCCCTGGAGACGACCGTGATCCTGGACCGCAACGGCGAGGAGGTCTACCGGGACATCGGGGTCTCGGACGCCGAGACCCTGAGGACGGAGCTGGAAGGCGTCCTGTGAACGCCCTACAGGAGCTCGCCACCCAGTGGCTGACGGGGCTGAGCGTGCTGCTGCCCGTAGGCTTCGCGTTCGGGGCCGGCATCGTGTCGGCAGTCAACCCTTGCGGGTTCGCGATGCTCCCGGCCTACCTCTCTCTGTACCTCGGAAACCAGGAGGCGGGCTTCGAGAAGCGTTCCACGCTGGCTCGGACGCTGCGGGCGCTCCTGATCGGGCTCGTGGTCTCTTTGGGGTTCGTGCTGCTCTTCGGGGTGGCCGGCGTGATCGTCTCCGCCGGGGGCGGCGCGATCCTGGGCACGATGCCCTGGGTCGGGGTGGTTATCGGGGTGGCGCTTATCCTGATGGGGCTCTGGATGTTCGCCGGGCGGACGCTGTACGCCGGAGCCTTCGAGCGGTTCGCGGAGCACGTCGGGGACCCCAAGTCCATGAATGTTCGCGGCTTCTTCCTGTTCGGCCTCGCCTATGGGCTGGCGTCGTTGAGCTGCACGTTGCCGGTGTTCCTGGCGGTAATGGGCAGCAGCCTCACCGCCGGGAGCTTCGCCTCGGGGACCGGGCAGTTCGTTAGCTACGGCTTGGGGATGACCTCGGTGCTCCTGGTGCTCACGCTGGCGCTGGCGCTCTTCAAGGGAGGCGTGGTCTCCCGGCTGCGGAGCGTTACGCCCTACGTGCAGCCGATCTCGGCCGCGCTGCTCGTGCTGGCCGGAGGGTACATAATCTACTACTGGTGGCCGGTCCTGGCGGGAGGAGCCGCCCCCGTCTGGGGTTAGTGTTCATGCCGCGTACGGCGTTCTGGGTTAGTATGGAGGCCCGGAAGTAAAAGGATAGGAGGACCGTGGCTCGCAGGCAGGTCTCGCTGAAAGTTCTTGACGACGGTACGAAAACCTTCCAGGTGCGCCACCGGTGGGAGGACCGTCCCGTAGCCCCGCCGCCGGACGGCACCCCGACGGAGTACCTGCCGTTCAAACAGGAGAAGGGCCGCCACGGCCGCCCGTCCTGGATGAAGGCCAAGGCTCCCTCGGGAGAGGGGTACGAGGAGCTCAAGGAGACCATGCGAGGCCTCTCGCTCCACACGGTCTGCGAAGAGGCCCAGTGCCCGAACATCGGGGAGTGCTGGAACAACCGCACGGCGACCTTCATGATCCTGGGCAACGTCTGTACCCGCTCGTGCGGCTTCTGCGCCGTGCAGACCGGCAAACCGACCGAGCTCGACTGGGGCGAGCCCCGGCGCGTGGCGAACGCCGCCAGGCAGATGGGCCTCAAGCACGCCGTCATCACCAGCGTAAACCGCGACGAGCTCAAGGACGGCGGGGCCGGCATCTTCGCCGCCACGATAAGGGAGATCCAGGACCGCGTTCCCGGCTGCGCCGTCGAGGTCTTGACGCCGGACTTCAAGGGCGACGCCGACGCCATCCAGACCGTAATAGACGCCCGTCCCGACACCTTCAACCACAACATAGAGACGGTCCCGCGCCTCTACCCCGCCGTGCGCCCGCAGGCCAAGTACCAGCGCTCGCTGGAGGTACTCCAGTACGCCAAGGAGATCAACCCGGATGGCCTCACGAAGAGCGGCTTCATGGTCGGGCTCGGGGAGGTGGAAGAGGAGATCAAGGCTACCATGCGGGACCTCCGGGAGCACGACGTGGACATCCTGACCATCGGCCAGTACCT
>JACCZN010000033.1 GCA_013695915.1 Rubrobacter sp. | reverse complement strand
GGTCGGATCCCGCTTATCGTACCAGGCCGCTGGCTTGGCCCTGACTACGTTCGAGCCCTCGGCCATGTACTGGTGAGCAACCAGAGTGACCACCGAGAACAGCGCCAGCATCGCCGGTGCGGTGCGCCCGATAGCTTTCTGTGACCAGTGTCTCTGCGTCTCGAAACCCAGCCGCTGTCGACACTCTTGGAAAGTAACTTCCATTCGCCAGCGGCGGATGAACAGGGAGACGATCCGCTCCGGAGCGAGTCCCTGGTCAGTACACAGCAGAGCCCGGGTGGAGAATTCTCCAGCTTGGCCAGGATCGCGGATCAGAACCCAGCGGATGGGTACTACCGGCTCTCCGGAGCTGTACCAGACGGCTGTATCGGAGACGATCTCTACGATGCGTTGCTGGCTACCGTACCAGTCGCTAATCGTGAGCTGCTCCCACTCGGTGTCGGGATCTGCGGCCACAGTAGAGAGGTTGGGCAGGCGCTCGCCCTTCTTGCGAGATCTGCCCAACTGGCCCGGCTTTCGGGGCGGTGCTGGTTCGTAGAGGCCGGCATCCAGCCTCAGCCGGGCGATGAAGGTAATCGGCTCCTTGAGGGTCCGGCAGCGGTCGAGGAGCTTCAGGGACGCATATCCACCGTCGCCTACGGCTATGATCTCGCGCGCCGGGCACCAGCGCCGGATCAATAACAATAGCTGGCCTGCAAGCTCGGTGATCGGTTTGTGGCGGGTGCCTTGCTCGTGGGAGTAACGCTGTGAAGGGGCCAGTGCGCTCAAGAACGGCAACGCCCAAACCCTGCGAGCCCACGGGACCTCCACCAACAGCGTCACGCACACCCACCGTAGCCCGGTGGCTTTGACCAACTGGCTCTGGCTGGATCTAACCGGGTCACGATAGACCCCTTTGGCGGTGATCTTCTTGCCCCTGCGGCGCTCCAGAGTTTCGTCTACGCCGACGACGAATGGTCCGTCGGGGACGAAGGCTTCCACCAGAAGCCTCAACAAGATGCGGCTGGCGTCTGTAGCCGACCATCTGGCGCGACTGAGGACCCGATGGTAGCCAGAGAAGTTGCTCTCCTTCTGCAGGCCCATCGCCCGCAGGGCGGAGGCCACGGTCCTCTTGCCCGGGGCGAGGATTGCACCCGCCACGAGTACCCCGACATGCTCGAAGACCCGCACCGAGAAAAGTGGCGCGAAGGGGGCCAGGGCTCCTATCATGAGGGCAGGTAGGGTACGCATCTCGATCACCTCTTTGAGCGAAGGGTGGCAACGAGCGTACCCTACCCCTTCTCCCCACAAATGGCTAAAGTCGAGGTAAGGATGCTGGAAGTGCAACTCCTCGGGACTCCATCCATACGCCTGCTGCTCGACGACTAGCTCCACGACCTTCGTCGTCGTACCGGCGATGCTCGGGACGTGGTCCTCGTTCAACATAATATGTTCGTAGCGTGTCTCCATAAGCACCTCAACATACCCCACAGACGTCAGGAATGAATCCATCGAAAAGACCCTGTTTGCGCCAGAGCAACTCCTCCTTGCTCCGGGCCGCAGGGGTGCACGTGTCTACAGTCCGCGCCGCTCGCACCTCCAACGGCCAAGACGTGTGAGCTAGCCCAGCTGTCTGTTAGTTTACCTTCCGAGCGGTTCAAACGAAGCATGCCAACGGCCGTCGGGCAGCGGCTCGTCCCAGCGTCGCACCTTACGAGATCCACGCCCCCGCCCTCCCGGACTCGACCCACTCTCCGTCGGCTTTCGAGAACAGCCAGTAGCCCCCGGAGCCTACGGACCAGTCGAACTGCTGTCCGGCATAGAGCATCGCCTGGCTCGCCTCCCGGTCGAGCCCGACCCGCGAGAAGCGGAGCGTGCCGTCCGACTCGGGGAACGTCCGGCGGAAACGCTCCCACCCTTCCCCGTCTCTGAAGACGCGCTCGAAATCCTCGTCGCCCACGCAGACCAGCCTTCCTCCCGGGTTGAGGTCCGGCTCGACCGGGTGCTGCTCGCGGTTCTTGGCGAGGAAATCGGCTAGCGTCTCCTCGTCGAGGTCTTTGAAGCTCTCGCGCAGGTAAGAGAGCATCCGTTCTTCGTCGCTGGAGAGGTGCCGTACACCGCGCGTTAGAGACCGGGCGACCTGCCCGTTGCCGAGGTACAGGCGGACGAAGCAAACGGTCAGAACCCTACGTTCGTCAGCGATGGTCCCGTTGAACGACACGGAAGGTTCTCCCCCTTTCAGGCGCTTCTAGGGCAAATACGGGATCAGGCCCAGCCGATACGCTTCCTCCTGCACCTCTCTGGGCGCCACCCGCGCATCCACGGGCAGGCCGTTCACCTCGACGATCCAGGCCAGCGGGTTCTCATCCAGCATGCTCGGCAGGCACCAGTCCGGGTGCAACTGCACGAGGTCCAGCGTACTCCATATCTCCCTGGACTTGCTCGAAGCGTTGCTCTGGCTCACCCCGATCCTCTCGCAAAGCTCACCGGTGGTCATGTACGGCTCCCGGCTCTTGTCGGAGAGGAAGTTCACCCGAGCGAGCGCGTACACGATACTGGCGGCCCACGACCTCGCCCGCCCACTTTCCAGCGGCAACGGCCTCTTCCTGCTCAGGGCAGCAGCCATCTTTCGGGACAGGTCCGCATACTCCTCGTTCAGATGCTCGCGACAGAACTCGTCCGTGATCCCGGTTATCATCTCGTATCTCTCCCTCGTTTTCCGGGTAACGCTGTGTCTATCTCCTGAGCTCGTCTAGGTCTTCTCCAGAGTTTATACTTTCTTGGCTGCACAACGACGGTTTGTTGCTCTCAGCAGCCGGTCCAGGTCGGGTGAGGGCTCGCGGCTCTTTTACTCACCGAACCATCTCCCATTTCATGCCCTACAGAGCAAGCACCGTCCGAATGCCGTCCTCCACCAGCAGCATGGTCCGGTCGCTTACCCGGCTCACACGCTCGGTGAGGAACGTCTTGTCCACCGTGATGATCTGCGACACGTTTACCACCGAATCCCTTGGCAACTGCGTATCCCCGGTCGTGACCGGTACGTTGCCCGGAGCCGCTGCCAACTGCAGGTTCGTCGTCAGCACCGCCGCGATCACGGTGTGGATACGGCTGCGGTTGAAATCGTCTGACTGGATGATGAGCACGGGACGTCGGTACCCTGGTTCCGACGCGGCAGGCTCTGGCAGTTCTGCCCACCAGACTTCGCCGCGCCTCATTACCAGTCATTCTCTGGCAACGACCGCGCCTGCAAACGGGCAACGGTTGGATCCAGACCATCGGACTCCGTGCCGTAGACCTCGTCGAGCTGCTCGGTAATACCCTCGCTCCCGTGCTCCTGCAGGTACTGACGGAGCGCCGTCGCGTACAGCTCGCTGCGTGACACGCCCCGCTGCCGCGCGAACCGCTCAGCAGACTCGAAAAGCTCGTCAGGTACGGAAATTGCCGTCTTCACACCCGGAGTATAACCCGGGTTATACCGGAAGGCGAGGAGTACCACACGAGCAGACTACTCCTGCCCGCCAACCCGTGCCAGGGTGTGCGATAAGCGCATTTACGGCTCAGCAGATCCTGGGCAACGGGTCGCCGACGAGCATGTCTATCATCCGCGTGCCGCCGAAGCCAGTGTGCATGAGGACCATGCGTTCGGGCTCCTCGCGAACCTCGCCGATGACCTCGGCCTCCTCTCCGCCTTCGACGCCTCGCAGCGCCTCCAGCGCGGCATCCGCTACATCGGGGGCGACGACGGCGAGGAGCTTGCCCTCGTTGGCGATATAGAGGGGGTCTATGCCCAGGATCTCGCACGCCCCGTTCACGATGTCCCGGACGGGGAGCTTCTCTTCCCAGAGCACGACCCCGTATCCCGAATCGCGGGCGAGCTCGTTGAGGACGGTGCCGACGCCGCCGCGCGTGGGGTCGCGCATTAAGCGCAGCCCCGGTCCGGCGGTGCCTTTTAGCGCCTCTACTAGCGGGGTGAGCGGGCGGGTGTCGGAGAGGACTTCGGCCTCGAGGTCCAAGTCGCCGCGCGCGATCAGGATGGCTGCGCCGTGGTCGCCCAGGGTTCCGGAGCAGAGTATTTTGTCTCCAGGCCGCACCGAGGCCGTGGAGAGGTCTAGCTCTGGGTCCGCCACCCCTACCCCGGTCGTGACGACGTAGAGCCCGTCGCCCTTCCCGCGCTCCACTACCTTGGTGTCCCCGGTTGCGATGGGCACCCCGGCCTGCTCGGCGGCCGCGGCCATGGCCTCCACCTCGCGCCGGAGCACCTCCGTGTCCAAGCCCTCCTCGATTATGAGGGCGGCCGAGAGCCCGAGCGGGGTGGCCCCGGAGACGGCCAGGTCGTTGACCGTCCCGTTGACCGCAAGCTCCCCGATGGACCCCCCGGGGAAGACGAGCGGACGCACCACGAAGGAGTCGGTGGTCAGGGCCAGATAGGAGTCCCCGAAGGGTATCCGCGCCGCGTCGGAGAGCGGGGCGAGCGCCGGGTTCTCGAGCGCGGGCAGCAGGAGGCCCTCGATGAGCTTGTGGGTGGCCTTGCCCCCGGCCCCGTGGCTCATGTCTATGCGCGGGGCGTCGAACTTCGGCGGCCGGCGGCGGTTCTGCTCCAGCGCGTCGAGGACCCGCTGCTCGCGCCGGTCGCTCATCTCCTGGAACCTATCTCGACCTTCTCGTAAGACTTGCGGCCGAAGTTGTAGTAGGCGGCGCAGGCGCCCTCGGAGGAGACCATCAGGGCGCCCAGCGGGCTCTCCGGCGTGCAGGCCGTGCCGAAGACCCGGCACTCCGGGGGCTTCAAGACGCCCTTGAGGACCTCGCCGCACTGGCAGGCCTTCGGGTCGGCCACCCGCACCCCCGGCGAGGAGTAGCGCACCTCGGCGTCGAAGTCCGCGTAGGCCTCGGAGAGCTTCAGGGCCGACTGGGAGACGAAGCCCAGCCCCCGCCACTCGAAGTACGGCCGCAGCTCGAAGACCTCCGCCAGGCTCTCCAGGGCCCGCAGGTTCCCCTCCCAGGGGACGGCCCGACCGTACTGGTTCTCGACCTCGCACCGCCCCTCGTCGAGCTGGCGCATGACCATGAGGATGGACTGCAACAGGTCCAGCGGCTCGAAGCCGGCCACCGCGACCGGCTTGCCGTAGTCCTCGGGCATGAACTCGTAGGGCCGGCAGCCGATGACCGTGGAGACGTGGCCCGGCCCGACAAAGGCGTCGAGGCGCAGGTCCGGCGAGTCCAGTAAGGCCCGCACCGGCGGTACGATGGTCACGTGGTTGCAGAAGACGGAGAAGTTCTCGATGCCCTCCTTCTTGGCCCGCTGCAGGGTGAGCGCCGTGGAGGGGGCTGTGGTCTCGAAGCCTATGGCGTAGAAGACCACCTCGCGGTCCGGGTTCTCCCGCGCGATGCGCAGCGCGTCCAGGGGTGAGTAGACCATCCGGATGTCGGCCCCTTGCGCCTTGACCTCCTGGAGGTTCCCCTTGGAGCCCGGCACCCGCATCATGTCCCCGAAGCAGGTAAAGATGACCTCCGGGCGCTCTGCTATAGCGATGCCCTCGTCCACCCGGCCCATCGGCAGGACGCAGACCGGGCAGCCAGGGCCGTGTACCAGCTCGACCCCTTCGGGCAGCAGGTCCTTTATGCCGTGCCGGTAGATGGTGTGGGTGTGGCCGCCGCAGATCTCCATTATCTTGTAGCGCCGGTCCGGGTCCACGAGAGAGTTGATCTCCGAGGAGACCGCCCGCGCAAGCTCGGCGTTCCGGAACTCGTCCACGTACTTCACTGGGGAACCTCCTCTTGCGCCGTCACCTTCCCGATAGCCACCCCTCCGTGCGTCAGCAGGACCTCCCCCACCAGCACCGGGGCCACCAGCTCCACGGCTATCTCCGCCCGGTCTCCGGCCCCATCCTCGCAGAGCGCGTCGTCTCCCTCGACGGAGACCACCCGCACGGGGATACCGGCGTCGGAGCAGGTGATGCACCCGTCATGGTCCAGAGTGCAGGAGTCAGATAGCAGTAGCTCGTCTCTGTGGGCCATCACTCTATCCTCGACTCGTGCAGCTCCTCCAGCTCCTGCTCGTAGGCCTCGCCCAGCTCTCGCAGGGCTTCGAGAGTGGACTGCGCCTCGGCCTCGTCGAGTTTGGACATCGCGAACCCGACGTGGATCAGGACCCAGTCCCCGACCTCGACCGTCTCCGCCTCGTGGTGCACGAGCCCGATGTTTATGTTCCTGCGCACCCCCCCTATATCCGCCTTCGCGAGCATCAGGTCCTCGTCGAGGATCTCTACTATCCGGCCTGGTATTCCTAGACACATATCTCTCCTATCTCCTTTTCCCTTTAGAAACCGCCCCCGCCAGCACCGCCTGCCCCAGCGAGATCCCGCCGTCGTTCGCCGGCACCCGCCGGTGCCGATAGACGGTGAAGCCTCTCTCCTCCAACAGCCCCGTCGCCTGCTCCAGGAGGGTCACGTTCTGGAAGACACCCCCGGAGAGCGCGACCGCACCCCCTCCATCCGTCTCCCGGAGCTGCTCGCATCCAGCGACGACCATCTCCGCCATCGTCCGGTGGAACCGGGAGGATACCTCGCCTGCCGGACGCGTCTGCAGGAGCTCCTCGACCACCCCGCCTATGACCTCCTGGGTCTCTACCACCCATCCTTCTCCCTCCGGCCGCAGCCGGAAAGGATAGCCGTGGCTCGCCGGGCCATCCGCGGCGAGCTCCAACTCCACCGCCGCCTGTCCCTCGTAGGTAGCCCGCCGGGACCCCTGCACCCCGGCCAGCGCCGCAACCGCGTCGAAGAGCCGGCCCGCGCTGGAGGTCTGCGGCGTGTTCAGACCGCGCTCCACGAGCCGGGCGACGAGCCGGGCCTCCCGCTCCCCCACCCACCGCACCACCCCGAGCGGCAGCTTCATGGCCTCCTCCTCGCCGTAGAGTGCTACGAGTTGCGCGACCGCCAAGCGCCACGGCTGGCGGATCGCCGCCACACCACCGGGCAGCGGAGCGTACTCCAGGTGTGCCCTGCGGACGAACCCTTCTCCGAGGCTCCCCTCGAAGAACTCCCCGCCCCATACGGCCCCGTCGGTCCCGTAGCCGGTCCCGTCCAGCGCCACCCCGATGACGCGCTCCGTGGCGGGCCGCTCGTTGTCCGCAAGGCAGCTCGCGATGTGGGCGTGGTGGTGCTGCACGCCCACCGCAGGTAGCCCCGCCTCCTCCAGCCCGCGGGCGTACTTGGTAGAGAGGTACTCGGGGTGCAGGTCGTGGGCGACCAGCTCCGGCTCCACGTCGAAGAGGTTGCAGTAGTGCTCGACCCCTTCCCGGAAGGAGCGCAGGGTCTCGTAGTTCTCCAGGTCTCCGATGTGATGGCTGAGGAACACGTGACGCCCCCTGGCCACACAGAAAGTGTTCTTCAACTCTGCGCCGCAGGCCAGGGTGGGCCTTGCCAACTCCTGCGCCACCCGCAGCGGGGCCGGAGCGTGGCCGCGGGCGCGACGGAGCGGGTACGCCTCCCCTCCTGTGACCCGCACCACGCTGTCGTCGGTGCGCATGTGGATGGGCCGGTCGTGGACCAGGAAGTAGTCGGCGATGCCACCGAGCCGTTCCAGGGCCTCCTCGTCGCGGTAGGCTATGGGCTCGTCGGAGTTGTTACCACTGGTCATCACCAGCGGAACCCCCGCCTCACCCAGGAGCAGGTGGTGCAGCGGGGTGTAGGCGAGCATGACGCCTAGAGTGTCCTGGCGCGGGGCGACCTCCGCGGCGACCCCGCTGTCCTCCCGGCGCTCCAGGAGTACTATCGGGCAGGCGGGGGAGGCAAGAAGCCCCTCTTCCTCCGGCCGCACCCGGCAGAGTTGCCGCACCTGGGCAAGATCCCGGGCCATGACCGCGAAGGGCTTGTCCTGACGCACCTTACGCTCCCGCAACGCCCTTACCGCCCGCTCATCAAACGGGTCGCAGGCCAGGTGGTAGCCGCCGAGCCCCTTGACGGCCAGCACGGCCCCGCCGCGGAGCATCTGCGCCGCGCGCAGGATGGGCTCGCCGGGCAACTCGCGGCCGGTGCGGTCCATGAGGCGTACCCGCGGGCCGCAGAGCGGGCAGGCGATGGGTTGGGCGTGGAAGCGGCGGTCCGCCGGGTCCTCGTACTCCCGCCGGCACTCGGGACACATCGTAAAGCCCGCCATCGTGGTCGCGGGCCGGTCGTAGGGCACCGAGCGGGTTATGGTGAACCGCGGCCCGCAGTTGGTGCAGTTGGCGAACGGGTAGCGGTAGCGCCGGTCGGCCGGGTCGAAGACCTCCGCAAGACACTCCTCGCAGGCGGCGACGTCCGGGGAGACCAGCGCCTGTCGGCGGGACCCTTCCCGGCTCTCCTCGATGCGGAAGCCGCTCTCCTCCACCAGCCCGACAGGCCGCCAGTCCAACCGCTCGACCTCGGCCAGCCGCGGAGCCTCCTCCTCTATGCCGCGCAAGAAGCGGTCCAGCTCCTCCGGAGCCCCTTCCACCTCGACGTGGACCCCGTCGGCGTCGTTGCGCACCAGCCCCGCCAGCCCGTGACGTGCGGCCAGAGAGTAGACGAAAGGCCGGAAGCCGACGCCCTGCACTATACCCCGCACGGAGACCTCCCGGCGTTCCCGGGTGGGTAGCCTCATGGCGTGGACAGCCACCTCGCCGGTCTGGAGGCCGGTCTTCGCGGGCGTGCGAGAGCCCCTGCGGCGGCCCTTCGCATAGATTCGCTCAAGCTCATTCGCAATCCGTGCTCCCCAGCCTATACGCACGACGGTACGCTCACCTGCAGAGTCTATTCTACATCGTCCGCATCTTCAGGTATCTCCGGAGCTCCGGTAGCTGTACATACGTTGCGGCCGCAGCTCCCAGAACCAGTGCGTAGAAACCCAGGCGTAGCAGTGTCGTTGCCTTCATGCCGATTCACCCCCTTTCCCGTAAAGTCCGGGCCTGGCGTCCAGGCGAACCTCTTTGTGCTCTCCGGCCAGCTCCTCCACCAGCGACTCGACCAGCTTCACCGCCTCTCCGACCGCCGCGCTTACCGGCTGGCTCAACTCCATTAGCATGTCGTCGAAGTCCTCTCCGCTTATAACTACCCGCGGCTCGCAGCCCACCACCAGGAGGCGGGGTGTACCGGCGCCGAGGGCGCGGGCGAACTTGATCACCTTGACCGGGTCCATGCCATGGGTATCCAGCGTCACCTCCCCGTCGTCCTCGACCTCCGGCTCGATGAGGGAGACCGTGCCCGGCCGCTCGCCGCGAGGAGCCGCGTCCACGAAGACGACGACCTCGTAATCTTCCTGCAGCGCGTAGGCGAGATCCAGGCCCCGGATACCGAAGTCCGCCACCTCGACCTCCTCCGGCAGCTCGCGCCCGGCGAGTCGGCGCACCACCTCGACCCCGAAGCCATCGTCGCCCAGGAATATGTTGCCGATGCCGGCGACCAGGAGGCGTCTACTCATCGGGAAACTCGAGGTCCAACGGCTCGACCTCGCCGGGGGAGAAGAAGAACCGGTGCCCGAGGATGTTCGCCTCCCCGAGGTCCCTGCCCGGGTCGTCCTCCAGCGTAACGGCCAGGTGGATCTGGTCCTCGTAGTCCTGCTCTATGGCCTCGACGAACGCTACCTTCCCTTTGAGAGCGAGGTCCATGATGTCCCCTCCAGCGCGGGGCCAGAGCAAGACCCGGCTCCCCTTGGAAAGCTCGACGCCGCCCACCACCAGGCTCTCCAGCGGGGGCCTCTCCTCCTGCTCTCTAAAGAAATTCTCCATCCTACTCCCTCAGCATCCCGAACTCGCGGATGGCCCCGTGAAGGTTCATGAGCTCCTCCTGCGAGAGGGACTCGCATCTCTCGAGGACCTCCCGCGCCCGCGGGTCGGAGGCCCGCATCTCCTCTTTCTCCTCGTCCGTGAGGGTCAGGACGTTCAGAACGAGCAACTGGTCGATCTCGGTCCCGTCGAAGAGGTCGCCGGGGCTCTCCGGGGCGATCTCGGGGTAGTCGTAGAGGATGATCGGGGACGAGAGCATCATGCTCCTCTCTCCCTCTTCTCCGACCAGCACCGGCCACGTCTTCAGGTTCTCGCACCCCTGCGCGGCCTCCCGAAGCTCTCCGGGAGGGTCGGTCAGCGAGACGAACTCGCCTCCCTGCGCCGTCAGAGTGGTGTGGGTCGAGACGAGGGTCTGCCGGAGCGTGCTCTCCCGGCTCTCTCCCATCCACGGGGTGGTGTTGGCTATCCCGACCGTCACCCTGAAGACGCCCCCTCCCAGGGGCTCGGTCTCCATCTCCACCGTCCCGCACAGCCCGCGCCAGCCGCGCACTATCGCCCCTACGACCTCTCCTTCGGTACCGGTCAGCACCTCCTCGCCGCTGCCTCCGGCGATGTCTATATCCGCCCTCATGGGCGACTCCAGCTCACCCAGGGCGAACGGTCCGAGCGAGATCTCCCGCTCCGTGGCCTCCTCCCACGGCAGGTATAGCTCTTCACCGACCCGCAGCTCGTCCACGAACTCCAGATTCTCGCCCCGCTTTTTACCGACCTTCCGCTCGGTGACGTGCAGGAAACGGACCTTTACCTCTACGGTGGAAGTTTCGTCCCCCGTCATCAGGCACTGGGTCTGCATGGTCCAGGGGTCATCCCCGCCGCGGGCCTCGCTATAAGCCCGCGGGTACACCCCTCCGAACGTCCAGCGCTGCCGGTTCTTTATCGCCGACCGGCGGTACGGGTAGAGGAGGTAGCCCTCGTAGAGTACGGCCTCGGCGATCTTCTTAGCCGCATCCACTTACCGCTGTACCTCCTGCTCGCTGGCGTTCAGCAACGCCTCTACGGCGGATTCCCACGTCGGGAGCCCTCTGCGGACCTTGTAATCGTAGAGTCGGTCGAAAGCGTCTCTGTGGAGCCGGATCCAGGCGCTGTTGGGGAAGTAGTGGTCCATCATCTCTTTCCATAACCGGACCGGCATCCGGAACTCCGCCTCTTTCTCCCAGGAGATCCGGGCAGTCTGCAACCGTCCGCCTTCCCCCGTGTAGAAGACCGTGCCGGTAAACAGGAACTCCAGCGGCACCTCACCGCCTTCCAGGGCATAGAAGTACTTGGCCGCGACCACCTCGAGGTCGTAGGTACACGTAACGGGCATGTCAGCGACGGTACTCTCCGAGAAGGGGCGGACCTGCAGGTTGGTGTGGGTCCACAGCAGGCTTCGCAACGTGTGCCCCCACCCGTTCGGCTCGCCGAACACCTCGAAAAGGCGCTCCTGCTCCTTGGCGTCGTAGTGCCGCTGCGTCGCCGCGATCCGGACCTGGGTATTGAGAGCGATAGAGCGGATGGGCTCTTCTTCGAGGTTCTCGACCCGCAGCTTGAAGAGGAGGCTCGGCACGGCGGCAAACTCGAGGACCTCTGCGCCTACTACCTTGAAATCCAGGTCAGGCACGGTTGGCTCCCATATAGCTGCTAGCTTCCTCTGCCCGGGCTGACCGCTGATGTCTGATGGCTGACAGCTCCTTCAGGCCGGTGGCAGGTTCGGGCTGTTCGGGTCTATCGGGTTCCGGGACTCGGGGTTGACGCCCGTGGACTTCCGGGCCGTAGACTTTGCGCTGGAGCGCCCCGCCCCCATCTTACCGGTGTAGTGGAGGCCGGGGTCCCCCTCGATGCCACCGGGGTTGTTGCCCTGACCTATACCCGGCGTGTGCGCGGGGGAATCCATCTTCGTATCCGGTTTCCCTACCCTTAAGTTCGCCAT
>JACCZN010000340.1 GCA_013695915.1 Rubrobacter sp. | reverse complement strand
TCGGCCGCCTCGGGGTCAATATCGTTGGCCTCTATGACGACCTTGGAGCCGTTCGGCACCTCGCCCTTGAGGAACATCTCGCTCATCGGGTCTTCGACCATGCGCTGGATGACCCGCTTCAAGGGCCTCGCCCCATACGCCGGGTCGTAGCCCGCGTCGGAGAGCTTGTCCAGGGCCTCGCTGGTGAACTCGACGGCGATGCCCCGCTCCACGAGCTGCTGCCGGAGACGCTTGATCTGGATCTCGATGATCTGACGCATATCCTCGCGCTCCAGCTTGTGGAAGACGATTGTCTCGTCGATCCGATTCAGGAGCTCGGGACGGAAGATCTTCTTCAGCTCGCCCGTGACCCGGCTCTTCATCTCCCGGTAGGAGAGGCCCTCCTCGTCCCCGCCGAAGCCGAGGGACTTGGTCTTGTTGATGGTCTGAGCGCCGACGTTCGAGGTCATGATCAGGACCACGTTCTTGAAGTCCACGACCCGGCCCTGCGCGTCGGTGAGCTGCCCGTCCTCCAGGATCTGGAGCATTATGTTGAAGACCTCCGGGTGGGCCTTCTCGATCTCGTCGAAGAGCACCACGCTGTAGGGCTTGCGGCGGACCGACTCGGTGAGCTGGCCGCCCTCGTCGTAGCCTACGTAGCCCGGAGGCGAGCCGACGAGCCGCGAGACCGTGTGCCGCTCCATGTACTCCGACATGTCGAGCCGGATCATGGCGTCCTGGTCGCCGAAGAGGTACTCGCTCAGGGTACGAGCGAGCTCCGTCTTGCCCACACCCGTGGGGCCGAGGAACACGAACGAGCCGCTCGGGCGGTTCGGGTCCTTGAGACCGGCCATCGTCCGCCGGATGGACCTGCTGACGGCCTTGATGGCCTCGTTCTGTCCGACCACGCGGCCGTGCAGGGAGTCCTCCATCTTCAGGAGCTTCTCGGACTCCTCCTCGGTCATCTTCCGGACGGGGATGCCCGTCCACAGGGAGACGATCTCGGCGATCTCCGTCTCACCGATGGAGACCCGATGCTCGGGCTCCTCGCCCTCGCGCCAGTCCTCCTCGATCTCCCGCCGCCGCAGGGCGAGCTGCCGCTCGTCGTCGCGGAGCTTCGCGGCCTTCTCGAACTCCTGCCCGTCGATCGCGGCTTCCTTCTGCGTCCGGACCTCGGTCAGCTCGTCGTCGACCTCCTTGTAGTACGGAGGTGTCGCCATGGTCTTGATCTTCATCTTCGACGCCGCCTCGTCCACGAGGTCTATCGCCTTGTCCGGCAGGAACCGGTCGGAGATGTAGCGGTCGCCGAGCTCCGCCGCGGAGCGGAGGGCCTCGTCGGTGATCTGGATCTTGTGGTGGGACTCGTACTTGTCCCGCAGGCCCTTGAGGATCAGCTCGGTCTCCTCGACCGTCGGCTCGCCGACCTGGATGGTCTGGAACCGCCGCTCGAGCGCCTTGTCCTTCTCGACGTGCTTGCGGTACTCATCGGTGGTGGTAGCGCCGACGACCTGTATCTCACCGCGGGCCAGCGCGGGCTTCAGTATCGAGGCCGCGTCTATGGCACCCTCGGCGGCACCCGCCCCGACGAGGTTATGGATCTCGTCTATGAACAGGATGATGTCGCCGTGGTCGGTGATCTCCTTCATTATCTTCTTGAGGCGCTCCTCGAACTCGCCCCGGTACTTGGAGCCCGCAACGAGGGCACCGAGGTCCAGCGTGTAGACCTCCTTGCCCTTCAGGATCTCGGGCACCCGGTCTTCGGCGATCTCCTCCGCGAGCCCCTCGACGATGGCGGTCTTGCCGACGCCGGGCTCGCCGATGATCACGGGGTTGTTCTTGGTGCGGCGCACGAGGATCTGCATGATCCGCTCTATCTCCGAGGAACGGCCGACGACCGGGTCGAGCTTGTTCTCCTCGGCGTACGCCGTGAGGTTGCGCCCGTACTGGTCGAGCTGGCGGGTCTTGGGCCGCTTGGCCTCCACACCCTTTCCGGAGGCCTGCTCCCCGCCGCTCTGGGCCGCCTGTCCGCGACCCCGCTGTCCGCTGCGGCCGCCGCCGAGCATCCGCACGACCTCCCGGCGGACCTTGTCCGGGTCCACGTCGAGGTTGGAGAGCACGCGGGCCGCAACACCTTCGGACTCCCGGACGAGCCCGAGCAGGATGTGCTCGGTGCCGATGTAGTTGTGGCCGAGCTGCAACGCCTCCCGGAGCGCGAGCTCCAGGACCTTCTTGGAGCGTGGCGTGAACGGGGCCTGTCCCCCGGTCCCCTCCTCGCCGTAGCCGACGATGCTCTCGACTTGCTCCCGGACTTCGTCTAACGTAACGTTCAACGAGGTGAGAGCCCGGGCCGCTACCCCCTCGTCCTCCCGCAGGAGCCCGAGGAGCAGGTGCTCGGTGCCGATGTAGTTGTGGTTGAAGTGCCGGGCTTCTTCTTGGGCCAGCACTACAACCTTGCGGGCCCTCTCTGTAAATCTCTCAAACATTCTGGTTGGAGCCTCCCCTAGTCTGAGGGTCCTGTATGGCGGTGCGGTAGTCGTGGTCAGTCATCGGTTGAAGTGTCTTTACTAAATGCTGTACGTTCACCAAACACCTTCGGATTATATAACTTCTGAACTGTGCCTTCTGGAACTGCCAATCTCTAGACCTTTCCTCGCGAGTGGCGGTCTGATCGTGAGTATACAAAGGTTTCCGGCTCTGCGGGGAGTCTTCCGGCGCTTTACGCTGAGGGCGCTCTGGATCGCACCACCGGACCTCTTTGTACCGATCGCTCCTAAGTTTAGCTCTCTTCTCCGGCATCTTCGGTGTCCCGCATCACACCGGAGAAGCGCTCCCTGACGAAGCCGCCGGGTAGCCCCGCCACGAAGGGCCCCGCCTTCGGACCGCTCTTCTTACCGAGGAGGACCGTGTAGATCGCGGCGAAGGCCTTCTTGGGCTTTACGCCGAGTTCCCTGGCGGTCGAGTACAGGAGGTCCTGCACCGCTTCTCCTTCTGGCTCTTCGGGCAGCCTCCGCGCGACGGTGGCGAGGTACCTCCGCTGGTCCTCGTCCAGCTCCCCGGCCTCCTCCGGCAGCTCTTCGAGGACCCCGAGCCGGAACTGCTCCGGTGCCCACTCCCCGGCCCAGTTGCGGGCGTAGGAGAGCTCGCGGGCCAGCTTTTCGGGCTCTTCCGCCGCCGCCTCGTAACCGCCGCGGCGGAGCATCTCCCCCGCCCTCTCGGGCTCCTCACCCACGGTCTGCGCAACGGTAACCAGATGGGTAAACGGCACGGGGGGCTCCCCGGCTGCGGACCGGTGATCGTCCATGAACTGCGGGAACCCCTCCGCGAGGTCTATGTCCAGGGCGCGGGCGGGGTCGCGGCCCAGCACCATCTGCCGCAGGGCGTCGGGCGGCATGATCCTCAACATGTCCTCCGGCAGGAGCGTCACGCCCCTGGAGCTGCTCATGGCGCCGACGCCTCGGAGCTGTATCCACTCGTACTCGTAGCGCCCCGGCACGGGGTATCCGAAGACCTCCCGCGCCATCCGGTCCGCCGTGTCCGTGGAGCCGCCCCGGCTCGTGTGGTCCTTGCCGAACGGCTCGAACGTAACCCCGAGCGCCTTCCACCGCGCCGCGAGCTCTACCCGCCAGCCGAGCTTGCCCTCACCCTTCGAGTAGTCCGCGGTCTCCTCCCGGCCCTCCCGGTCCACAAAGAGAACGCTATTCTGCTCCGGCAGGTGCTCCACGACGCGGTTGCCCGTGAGGTCTCCGGAGGCCGCTCGCGGCTGAAACGGCGACCAGCCCTCGGGCATCTCCCGGCCGCTCACCTCGAGTAGTATCCGGCGCAGTTGGTCCGTGTTCTCCAGGGCCTCCCGGGTAACCCCGGTGTAGACACCCCTCTCGTACAACTCGTGGGAGCGGAGGACCTCTATCTCCATCTCCATCTCCCGCAGGGACCGCTCGAAGGGAGCCAGGAAGTGCCCGGCGTAGGAAACGTGACCGTCGTCTCCGGGGTCCGGCACGCGAGAGAGGCTGTGGCCCAGGTACCGGGTGTACTCTTCGGGGACGCCGGGCGATACCTTGCGCAGGGGGTCTATCGTGTCCGCGTGGAACAGGAAACGGACCTCCTCACCCCGGGCTCTGAGGGCTCGGGCCACCGCCTCGGCGACGAGGACCTCGCGCAGGTTTCCAGCGTGTATGTTCCCGGAAGGGCTTATGCCGGTAACCACGACGTGCGGGCCACCACCGAGACCCGCGGCGACGTTCTCGGCCCAGACGGGTATGGCGATGCTGGTGTTGCTCATGGGCTTCTCCGGAGAGTCGTGCTGATCGTTGTTCCGCGGTGACCTGCGCTTCCGGTCGGGGAGGGCGCGGCTTTTCCCGGGGGTATCTTCCGCTAGCTGGCCAGCTCGACGTTCATTATCTCGTACTCCGTGGACCCGCGTGGGGTCGCCACGGTTACGGTGTCGCCGACCTTGCGCTTGAGGACGGCCCGGCCCACGGGTGAGGAGTGAGAGAGCCTGCCGCCGGAGGGGTCCGACTCGTTGGCCCCCACGATCTCGAAGGTCCGCTCCTTGGAGTCCTTGACGGACCGGAGCGTTACACGGGTGCCGAGGTCCACGGCGTCGCCGTCGGCCTCCGAGGGCTCCACCACCCGGGCGTTCCTCATCCGCCGCTGCAGCTCGCTGATCCTGCGCTCCAGGAGGTACTGCTCGTTCTTTGCGTCATCGTACTCGGAGTTCTCGGATATATCTCCGAACTCCCGGGCCTGGCGGATCCTGTCCGCCACCTCCCGTCGACGGTCCTCTACGAGATATTCGAGCTCTTCTTGGAGCTTTTCGAGACCCTCCGGGGTTACGAGCTCCTCGTTCTTGTCTGTCATAGGCTGCGAGAGTATACGTAGGCCCCCTACGGGTGTCAACGTAACAACCGGCCTCACCGGGCAGGGAGCTCCCGCAGGCCCTCAACGGGAGGCGTTCATCTCGTAGAGGACGCGCAGGCCCTTCAAGGTCAGGTACGGGTCGAACTCCTCTATGGTCCGGGAGTGTTTCACCACGACGGGCGCGAGCCCCCCGGTCGCTATCACCACGGGGGGCGGGGAGCCGAGCTCCCTGGCGAAGCGCTCCACCAGCGCGTCTACGGCCCCGGCGTAGCCGTAGACGAAGCCGCTCCGGATAGAGTCCGGGGTGTTGGTTGCTATGTCCGGGGGTGGATCCGCCTCCAGGTCCACCCTCGGTAGCTTCGCGGTCCTGGAGACGAGCGCGTCGAGCGCGACGTTCAGGCCGGGGAGTATCGCGCCGCCCCGGTACCCGCCGCCGGACTCGACGGCGCAGACGGTCAGAGCCGTGCCGGAGTCTACGATCACCGCCGGGAACCTGTAGTGGCGGCCGACGGCCACGGAGTTGACGAGCCGGTCCGCACCGACCGCCGCCGGGTCGTCGTAGAGGTTCCGCAGCCCGGTCTCCATCCCGACGGTGACGGGGTAGAAGGGCACCCCGAGCGTCTCCTCCGCCAGGCGGTGGTAGGAGCGGGTCAGACCGGGCACCACGCTGGAGACGATCATGGCCCCCACGTCCGCGAGGCCGAGACCCCGGAGCCCGAGGAGGCCCGAGCAGAGCACCCCGAGCTCGTCGGAGGACCGGTGCGCCTCGGTCGCCATCCGCCAGTGGCCGCGCAACTCATCGCCCTCGAACAGCCCGAGCACCGTCTGGGTGTTGCCGGTATCCACCGCCATCAGCACCTGCTCCACACCTCCCCCGGACTCCCGGACTCCCGCACCCCGGCGAACTCCTCTTCTGGGACCCGGCTCAGAAGCTCGCCCACCCCGCCCATACCCGGAATATAGAGACCGGAATCCAGGTCCGCCAGCGACCGCAGGTTGAAGACCCGCAACACACCCGGGTGCGGGACCCTGAGGTCCCACCTCTCCGCGACCTCCTCCCCGAAGAGCAGCAGGTCGAGGTCCGCCGTCCGCGGCCGCCGCTCACCTTTCTCCTCCCGGCCAAGAGCCGCCTCGATGCCCTGGCAGAACCTGAGCAACTCCACCATAGAAGCCTCACACTCTACTTCCACTACACAGTTAAGGTACTCCGGCTGGCTACCTTCGACCTCTACGGGAGCCGTCTCGTAGACTGGGGAGGCGGCGCGGACCGTCAGGAAGTCGCCCCGGTCGAGCGCCGAGGCGGAGGCCCGCAGGTAACCGGTGCGGTCACCGAGGTTGCTGCCGAGGCTCAGGAAGGCGCGGGTCAAAGCCGGGGCAGGAGCGCCCGGAGAGACGGCCGTCCTCTCCCTGAAGTGTGATGAGAGGGTGAGATTGCGTCGGTCCTGTGGGTCGGTCGTGTCACGCGCCCTCGACGGCCGCGGCCATCTCGAGGGCCTCGCGGTTCTCCCGGACGTCGTGGACCCGGAAGAGGCACGCGCCCCGCTCGTAGGCGAGCACGCTCGTCGCGGCCGTGCCCGCGACGCGGTCCCCGGCGCTCTCGGTACCCGTTACCCGCCCGATAAACCCCTTGCGCGAGGCCCCCACGAGCAGCGGATACCCGAGTGCCGTGAGCTCCCCAAGCCGGCTGAGGAGCTGGAGGTTGTGCTCCGTGGTCTTGCCGAAACCGAGGCCGGGGTCCAGGACTATGTTCTCCGGAGCCACGCCGGCGGAGACGGCGTGCTCCGCTCTCGCGTACAGGGACTCCCCCACCTCCCGCACCACGTCGCCGTAGCGGGGGTCTTCCTGCATGGTCTTCGGCTCGCCCTGCATGTGCATCAGGACCACCGGACAGCTCGCCTCGGCCACTACGGAGGCCATCTCCGGGTCCCCGCGCAGCGCCGTTACGTCGTTGACGATGCGCGCTCCGGCGGCGAGGGCCGCTCTGGCGGTAGAGGCCCGGTAGGTATCCACGGAGACCACGGCCTCCGGCCGGGAGGTGAGGATCCTCTGTATAACCGGCACGACGCGGCGCTCTTCCTCTTCCGGGCCGACCGGGGCGGCGTACGGGCGGGTCGACTCTCCACCGATGTCTATCACGTGAGCGCCCTCGTCGAGCATCTGCGCGGCGTGGGCGGCGGCAGCTTCGGGGTCCAGGGACTCGCCGCCGTCGGAGAAGGAGTCGGGCGTTACGTTCAGGATACCCAGAAGGACAGGGCCGGGGCCGAGTTCCCGGCTCCCGACCCTTAGCGTCCTGCGGGTCTGCTCTATGCGGCTCACAGAGTCCTGTCGGCTACTCCTGGTGGCCGTTAACGGAGGGACCGGCGCTCGACACCTTGTCCACGGCGTACTCGTCCACGAGGCCGAGTAGCTGCTTGGCGTCGATGGTCTCGTACTCGATCAGGTCGTGGGAGAGCTTATCGAGCAGCGCCCGGTTGCGGACGAGGAGGTCTTCGGCCGAGTCGTAGGACTCGTCGATGATGCGCCGGATCTCCTTGTCGATCTGGAAGGCGATCTCGTCGGAGTAGTTCGGCTGGTTGCCGAAGTCTCGGCCCATGAAGACCTGGCCCTGGTTGGAAGGACCCAGCGAGAGCGGCCCGAGCTTGTCGCTCATCCCGAACTTCGTGACCATCTGCCGGGCCATCGCGGTGACGCGCTCCAGGTCGTTGGAGGCGCCGGTGGTGATCTCGTCGAAGATCACCCGCTCCGCCGCGCGGCCGCCGAGCATCATCGAGAGCTGGGCCATCAGCTGGCTGCGGCTCATCATGAACCGGTCCTCCTCCGGCAGGCTCATCGTGACGCCGAGCGCCTGACCGCGGGGGATAATGCTCACCTTGTGTACCGGGTCGGCCCCGCTCATGAGGGCCCCGACGATGGCGTGGCCAGACTCGTGGAAGGCCGTGATCTCCTTCTCCTTCTCGGAGATCAGGCGCGTCTTGCGCTCGGGACCGGCGATGACGCGGTCCACGGCCTCCTCCATCTGCTCCATCTCTATGACTTCCTTGTCGTACCGCGCGGCTAGGAGCGCCGCCTCGTTGACCAGGTTGGCGAGGTCCGCACCGGTAAAGCCGGGCGTGCCGCGGGCGATGGTCTCGACCTTTATATCGTCGCCGAGCGGCTTGCCCCGGGTGTGGACCTGCAGGATCTTCTCCCGGCCGGGCAGGTCCGGGGCGTCCACGACGATCTGCCGGTCGAAGCGCCCGGGCCGGAGGAGCGCCGGGTCGAGGATGTCCGCGCGGTTGGTGGCGGCGATCATGATGATCCCGCCCTTCGCGTCGAAGCCGTCCATCTCCACGAGGAGCTGGTTGAGCGTCTGCTCACGCTCATCGTGACCGCCGCCCATGCCGGCCCCGCGCTGGCGGCCGACCGCGTCGATCTCGTCCATGAAGATGATGCACGGCGCGTTCTGCTTGGCCTGCTCGAAGAGGTCCCGCACCCGCGAAGCGCCGACGCCGACGAACATCTCTACGAAGTCCGAGCCCGAGATGCTGAAGAACGGCACCCCGGCCTCACCGGCCACCGCCCGGGCCAGGAGCGTCTTGCCCGTTCCGGGAGGCCCGACCAGCAGCGCACCCTTTGGTATGCGCGCGCCGAGCTTCTGGAACTTCTGCGGCGACTCCAGGAACTCCTTGATCTCCGTTAGCTCCTGGACCGCCTCGTTCGCCCCGGCCACGTCGTTGAACGTTACCTTGGGGGCGTCCGTGGTCATCTTCTTGGCCTTGCTCTTGCCGAAGCTCATCACCCGGTTGCCGCCGCCCTGCATGGACATGAAGATAAAGAGGAAGAGCAGGATGATCAGGAGTATCGGCCCGAGCGTGAAGAGTATGTTCGCCCAGAAGCCCGTGTTCTGCGGGTCGGTCTGGAACGGTATCTGCGCCTCGTTGAAGGCCGCCGCTATGTCGAACTGCTCGGGGTAGGCGTACTCGAACTCTCCCTGTCCTACGCCGCTACCCTCCTGCAGGACTCCGGTGACCGTCTGGTCCTCGTCGAGGACCATGAGCTGGTTCTCCTCTTCCTGCGCGTCGAGGACGAACGCGTTCCCGTCCACCGCTTGCTGGAACTCCTGGGAATCTAGCTCCGTCACCTCTTCGCCGCCGGTGTTGAGGAGCTGTATCAGGATCACCGCGAAGACCATCAGGACGATGAAATACAGCAGCCCGCCGCTTTTCAGAAATCTGCCCAAAGGTTCTTACCTCTCGTGAGATACGTCTAGAACATACGGGATTATACTATCTCCGGGCCGGGGCAAGGTACACGGGGTTACTCTTGTTTCGGAGCGATGTTTACGAGTGCTCTACGGGACCGGCGGCGGCCCTACTCCCCGGGGTTCACGATGCGGATGTCCGGCAGGTTCCGGTGGGAACCGGCGTAGTCCAGGCCGTAGCCCACGACGAACTCGTCCGGTATCTCGAAGCCCAGGTACTTTACGTCCAGCTCCACCTTGCGCCGGGAGGGCTTGCTGAGGAGAGAGCAGATCTCTAGGCTCGCCGGGTTCCGGGCGAGCAGGGAACGCTTGAGGTATGAGAGCGTGAGGCCCGAGTCCACTATGTCCTCGACCACGACCACGTGGCGGCCGGTTATGTCCTCCTCCAGGTCCTTCATTATCCGCACGACACCGCTGCTGGTGGAGCCGGAGCCGTAGGAGCTTATGTCCATGAAGTCGATCTCGCACGGCAACTCTATGCAACGCATGAGGTCGCTCAGCACCACGACCGCCCCGCGCAGGATGCCGATCAAGAGCGGACGCTCGCCCCGGTAGTCCTCGGTGATGCGGTCGCCGAGCTCCTGGACCTTCTCCTGTATCTCTTCTGAAGATATGAGTATCTTTTCCACGCGCAGCATCTTACAGATTCCTCCGCTGAATTTCTCCACCGGCCTCCCGGACCTCCAGACGCAGCGCCCTCTGCGTCCCCGCCGTTACCCGGAACTCCTCTCCGAGCTCCCCGAGAAAGACCCAGGCAACCCGCCCCCCGCCATCCACGACCACCGGGGTCCGCCGCCGGAGGTCCGCCGGTACCTTGCGGTCCATCAGGGCCCGCAGGACCTTCTTGGTGCCCCCGAGACCCAGAGGACGCACGGTGTCCCCTTCCCGCACGGCCCGTACCCGGTACGGACCGTGCGAGGCGTCCAGGTAAGCGACCTCCGGGCGTGCGGCGTCGCGGAGAGAGAACTCGAAGCCCGTCACCTCGCTCGCCGCTATGCTCCAGCCACCGAAGCGGCTCTCTCCGGGCCGCAGTCCGATACCACCCTCGGGGGCCGCCACGCCCGCCGCGTAGAGTACGAGCTCCCCGCCGGGACGTCCCGCCGCCACTATCCCCTCCGGGAGGTCCAGGGTCCTCGTCCCCTCTCCCTGCGGGATCAGAGCCAGCACCCGCTCCACCGCCGCCAGGTCCAGCGGCGGCACGGAGGCCGGCACCAGCATCGAGTACGCCCGCCGCACCGCGTACCTCCGGAGGGCGTGAGGCAGGCTCTCCAGGGCTTCGGGCGGCAGGAGCACCTCCCCGCCCCGGCGCCGGGGGACCCGGGCGGCCAGCGTCTCCAGCGCCTCCAGGTCTTCCCGCGCCAGCGCGGCGCACCGGGCGATATTCGCCCCGGCTCCGGGGTAGAGGTCCTCGAGGAGCGGCAGCGCCTCCAGCCGCACGCGGTTCCGGGAGTACTTGTCGGTGGTGTTGGTGGGGTCGGTGCGGTACGGCTGGCCGTTTCTTGCGAGATAGTCCAGGACCTCCGTGCGGCGGCGCTCGATCACGGGCCGCACGAAACGCCCCCGGACGGGTGGTATCCCAGCCACCCCCCGGAGGCCCGCGCCGCGGGCGAGGTTCATCAGCACCGTCTCCGCCACGTCGTCCGCCGTGTGCCCCGTAGCGACCACCGGAAGGCCCCGTACATCAGCCACCTCCTCCGCCAGCCGGTACCGCTCCCCCCGAGCCTCCTCCTGCACCCCGGAGGATACCCGGAGGTCCAGCTCCCGCACCTCGCACGGCACCCCGAAGCTCTCGCAGAGACCCACCACGAACTCCCTGTCACCGCGCGACTCGTCCCCGCGCAGGCCGTGGTCCACGTGCAACACCACCGGCTCGCTGCCGAGCTCGAGGAGCGAGCGCAGGAGCGCCACCGAGTCCGGGCCACCGGAGACCATCACGAGCGGGCACGCAAGGTCCATCTCGTAGCGTTCGGCGGTCCGAGCCACGGCATCCAGGAACGGTTCGGGGTTCATGGAGGTAATTGTAGAAGAAGCCGTAGACCGGCAGCAGACAAAGAGGAAGCCCCGGTCCGTGAGGACCAGGGCCTGTAGTAGCGGGGATAGGATTTGAACCTATGACCTTCGGGTTATGAGCCCGACGAGCTACCAGACTGCTCCACCCCGCGTCGCGGGAGCGATTCTAGCACCGCCCGGTGGATTGTAAAGGTGAGGTAAACGGGATTTTCCCTGTTTGTAAAGTCACCGGCCCGCGTGCTACTTTGGGGTGGTTATGGGAACTGCTCTGTTGCTGATCCTGGTCCTCGGCGCACTCCTCGTGCTCGTGACCTTCGTTATAGCCCTCCGTGCGGGGCTCGGCATGCTCCGCGCCCGCGCCAGGCTCCAGAAGGAGCTCTCCGTGGAGCTCGAGAGGCTCACGCTGCAGACCGGCCAGTTGGAGAAGGAGCTCGCAGCCCTCGACGCCCGGGCCAAAGAGTTGCCCGTCCAGATCTCCGAGCTCCAGCGGAACCTCGCTACCCTCCAGGTGCTCACCGGTGCGCTCGGCGCATCCCTGCAGCAGGCGCAGAACGCCCTTACCTACTCTGGGCTCAAGACCTTCGGCACCGCCTACCTCGGGGAACGGTTCGGCCACTACACGAAACGCCGCGGACGCGCCGTCAAGGTACCGGCAGAGGAGACCCGCCGATGAGGGAGACAGAGGAGAAGCAGAGCTACGAAACGCCCGAAGCGACATCCCCTGCAGCCGTGAAGTGCGAGGTGTGCGCCACGGAGATGTACGGGCTCCACTGCAAGCTCGTCTGCTCCAACTGCGGCTACCGCCGCGACTGCTCCGACCCCTAGAGCCCCGCGGAACGAGCTGAAAGCTCGTGGAGCGCGCGCTCGCACCAGCCTCGCACCTCGGCGTTGACCTGCATTCTGGGCCAGTCCTCCGGACCGTACCATCCGACCCTGTCCGCGGTGTACTCGCCGGATATCTCCGTGGTTGCCGTGGGACGGGCGAAGTAGATCAGGTCTATATGCTCGTGGCCCGGCCCGATGTGCTCTAGCTGAACACCGGCCGGACGCCGGAGCTGCACGGGGTCGTCCACGTCCTCGCGCCTCTCGCCCGCAAGCTCCACGGCGACCCCCGCCTCCTCCAGCACCTCCCGCGCAGCCGCCGCGTCCGGCAGCTCGCCGAGCTCTATGTGACCGCCCGGCGGCAGCCACATCCCGAGCTTGCCGTGCCAGTGCAGGAGCACCTTCTCCCGCCACACCACAAAGACCGCGACCGTAAAGTGCCGGTTAGACTCCGTATAGACCATGACGACAGGTTACACCAGCAAGGCCGCCGGGTACTCGGTATCACGGTACCGGCGGGCTCCACCGCATAAGGTATGCGTTTCGAGAGACCGTTCGCAAAGAGAGACGAGGACACGGAGATGACAGAGTTGCCCCGAGGAGCATTCCGTCGCCAGGACGAGACCCCCGACGAGGAGTTCTACCGCGCTCCCCGGCTGGTCAAGCACATAGATGACCGGGCCATAGCCGCCGTCACGGAGCTATACCAGGAGTACTTCCCCGAGGGCGGGGCCATCCTGGACCTGATGAGCAGTTGGATCAGCCACCTCCCCGAAGAGGTCTCCTACCGGCGGGTCGCGGGGCTCGGCATGAACGAGGAAGAGCTCTCCCACAACCCGCGGCTCGACGACTTCGCGCTCCAGAACCTGAACGAGAACCCCCGGCTGCCGTTCGGGGAGGCGGAGTTCGATGCCGCCAGCATCTGCGTCTCCATAGACTACCTGACAGACCCCGTGCCGGTGCTGCGAGACGCCGCACGGGTCCTCAAGCCCGGCGCGCCGCTGGCAATAACCTTCTCGAACCGCTGCTTCCCCACCAAAGCCGTCTCCGCCTGGCTCCAGCTAGACGACCGGGGCCGCATGCAGCTCGTAGAGCGATACCTGCGGGAGGCGGGGAACTGGAGCGAGGTACAGGCCCTCGACCGCAGCCCTCGGCACCCGTTCGCGGACCCTCTGTACGCCGTGGTCGGCCGGAGCGCCGGACCGTACGGGAGCTAGAGGAGAGGAGCCCGGAAGATGAGCAGGAACGACGGGAGCCAGTACACCCACCCCGATATGCGGGAGCGGATCAAGGAGGAGATAAAAGCCTCCGGCAAGGGAGGTGAGCCCGGACAGTGGTCGGCCCGCAAGGCCCAGCTCCTAACCCAAGAGTACGAGCGGCAGGGCGGCGGCTACACGGGTCGGCCGTCCGAGAGCCAGAAGAGCCTCCGGCAGTGGACGGAGGAGGAGTGGCAGACCAGAGAGGGCAAAGCGGAGGCCCGCAAGGATGGCGAGACCAAACGCTACCTGCCCAAAGAGGCCTGGGAGAAAATGAGTGAGGACGAGAAAGAAGCGGCAGAGAAGCGTAAGCGCGAGGCCTCCAGAGAGGGACAGCAGTACGTCGAGAACCCAGAGAGCGCGAAGCAGGCCCGTAAGCAGGCCCAGGCCCCGCCCATAAACAACTACGATGACCTGAACGTCGAGGAGGTCAAGCAGCAGCTCGCGAACCTCTCGCGGGAGGAGTTGGAGAGGACTCGCGAGTACGAGCAGCGCCACGAGGACCGCAAGACCGTCGTAGAGGAGGCCGAGCGCAAGCTCCGGAACTCCTGACGGCCACCCGCAGGGTATGCTGCGGCGAGTAGGAGTTCGAGGGTTGCGGGTAGAATGCGTCACCGGAAGCTGTTCGAGGACCGTAGCATACCGGAGAGGGCGGGCGGATGAAGATCCCGGGCATGGGAGCACTCAAGAGGGCGGAGAGGACCGGCAACCAGGTCGAAGTGCCCGTGGCGCAGAGGCTCGGGCTCGTGGACTTCCTGAAGAGGACTTCGAAGGAGATAGGGGAAGACCACGTCTCGGCCTTCGCGGGGAACCTGACCTACAAGTGGCTCTTCGCGCTCTTCCCGTTCTCCGTGTTCCTGCTCTCGCTGCTCGGCATCTTCGGGGCTCCGAACCTGGTCGGCACCCTTGTCGAGCAGGCGTCGGCGGTGATGCCCGCGGCCGCGGCGGGGTTCGTGGAGGAGCAGTTGCTCGCGATCTCCGGGAGCCAGGCCCAGGGCGCGCTGACCGTCGGGGCGCTGGTCTCGCTGTTCTTCGCCCTGTGGGGCGTCTCGGGAGCCTTCCGCTCCGTGATGGAGGCGATGAACGTGATGTACGAGGTCGAGGAGAGCCGCCCGTTCTGGAAGGTGTACCTGGTCTCCCTGCTGCTCTCCCTGACAACCGCCGTCCTGCTCGTCTCCGCCCTCGTCCTCGTCGTCGCCGGACCGTCCATCGGCGGGGCCGTGGCCGACGCTCTCGGGCTCGGGGGCCTCTTCCAGACGGTCTGGAGCATCGTGCAGTGGCCGATACTCCTCGGGGTCGTGCTCCTGACCATAGCCCTCGTCTACTACTTCGCCCCCGACGTGGAGCAGCGGTTCCGCTGGATCAGCCCCGGAGCCGTAGTAGCGGTCGCGCTGTGGCTCGCGTTCTCCCTGCTCTTCTCGCTCTACGCCAACAACTTCGGCTCCTACAGCGAGAGCTACGGCTCGCTGGCCGGCGTCGCCATCCTGATGCTCTACATCTACTACACCTCGTTTATCGTGCTGGTCGGCGCCGAGATGAACCAGGTCATCGAAGAGAACGTCCCCGAGGGAAAGAACGAGGGCGAGAAGCTACCTGACGCCGGAAGAGCGTAGCATAGGCCCGCCTCAGAAAACCTGCTGCAAGGTCCGATCCAGGCGGACGTCCAGCAAGTAGGGTGTATCGGAGGAGAAGACGCTCGCGAGGGCGTCGGCTAGTTCCTCTATATGTTCCACGCCGCTGGACGGAACTCCCATCGAAGATGCCAGCGCAGGGAGGTCCAGGCCGGGCACGTCAAGGCCCGGCGACTCCCCGAGGTGCGAGAAGAAACTCTGGTTGAAACTCTTCAGGATACTGTAGCCGCCGTTGTTCAGGATCACGACCTTTACCGGCAGGCCTTCGCGAGCGGCGGTCCAGAGAGCCTGCGGCGCATACATCGCCGAGCCATCCCCGACCACGGCCAGCACCGGTGCCCCGGGCCGGGCTAGCTGAGCGCCTACAGCGGCGGACATCCCGTAGCCTAGGCCACCGCTGGCAGCGCGCAGGTAGGAGCGCGGCCGGTGCGTCCGGAGCACCCGCCGCATCATCCCGCCGGAGGAGATGGACTCGTCGACCAGCACGGTCTCCGGCGTGTAATGTCGGGAGAGGGCGTGCAGGGCGGAGAGGAGCGTGATGCCGGAGCCTCCCTCGTCCGGCGCGGGAGGCTCGGCCTGTGGCTCCAGGTAACGGCCGGTGGATGCGGCGGCCTCTACCAAACTCTCGAGTGCGCCTCCCGGGTCCCCGAGGTGTACTTCTCCGCGCTCCATCCGAGCCGCCTCCTGCGGGTCATCGGTCAGCAAGATGATCCGGGCGTCCGGCGGCAGATGGGGTCCTTCGACGTAAGGGTACATGACGAAGACCGGTGCCCCGGCGACCAGCACTACGTCGTGGGGCGCCAGGGTCTCCCTGAGAGCCCGGGCGTTGTTGGGCAGGTAGCCCCGGAAATTGTCGTGGGCGGTCGGAAAGCCGGGCTGGGCCGCGTTCGGTGCGCAGTAGACCTCAAGGGCCAGCGACTCGGCCAGCCGCACCCCCGCCTCCCAGCCACCGGCCGACTCCAGCGCCGCTCCGGTGACCAGCGCCGGACGGCGCGCGGAAGCCAGTGCCGCGGCGACGGGCTCGAGCGCGGTGCTGGCCGGGGGCCCCGGAGGCGTGGGATACACTGGCATCACCGCTTCGGCCTCTTCCTCCATGAAGTCCATCGGGAGCGAGACAAAGACCGGCCCCTTGGGAGGGGTAGTAGCGGTACGGAACGCTCGCTCCAGAGCCATCGGCACGTCCTCGGCCCGCGCGGGCTGGTGGCTCCACTTCACCAGAGGGCGCGCCGTCTCTTCCAACGGCCCGGAGAGAAGGGGTTCGAGGCGCAGGTGGCGCGTGTCCTGCTGGCCGGCGGTAACGACCACCGGCGCCTTGTTCCAGGCGGCAGTCGAGATCGCGCCCATCGCATTGCCGAGACCCGCTATAGTGTGCAGGTTGACGAATGAGGCCTCCCCGGAGGCCAGAGCATACCCGTCCGCCGCCCCGACCGCTACGGACTCGTGCAGGCACAGCACGTACCTGAGGTCCTCGGGAAGCCCGGCGAGCATCGGGAGCTCCGTGGAGCCCGGGTTGCCGAACACGTGGCGGATACCCCGCGCCCTCAGCAGCTCGAAGACGGATTCCCGTACCCTCATCTAGCCTTCATCGCTAACGTGCCTGGATCTCTTCCTGAAGAACTGGACGATGGAGAACAGAACCAAGACCCCTATTACAGCGAACATGGTACCGGAGATGGGGCGGGTGAAGAAGATGCTCGGGTCTCCGTTTGAGATTAGAAGCGACTGGCGGAGGGCGCTCTCCATTATGGGGCCCAAGACGAACGCGAGGACCAGTGGACCCGCTTCGAACCCGACTTTTCGCATCAGGTAGCCCACCAACCCAAAGATCAGGACGAGCCACATGTCGAAGGTGCTGTTCTGGAAGCTAAAAACGCCTACCATGGTCAGCATCAAGGCTAATGGAGCCAGGATACCGCCGCGGACTCGCAGTAGCTGGATGAAGAGCCCGATCAATGGCAGGTTCAGCAGTATGAGTAAGAGGTTGCCGATGTACATGGAGGCGATCACACCCCAGAAAACCTCGGGGTTCTGGTTTATGAGCTGGGGCCCCGGGGTGATCCCCTGAATCAAGAGTGCGCCGAAGAGCAGGGCCAACACCGGGTTGGGGGGTATCCCCAGGGTTAGCAGCGGGATAAAGGCCGAGGTGGACGATGCGTTGTCCGCCGTCTCCGTCGTAGAGAGTCCTTCTATCGCGCCCTTGCCGAACCTATCCGGGTCTCGGGCGATCCGCTTCTCCACACCGTAAGAGACCATAGAAGACACTACTCCGCCACCACCCGGAAGTATCCCTATGAAAAAGCCGATTACGGCTCCGCGGAGGATCGCGAGCCTCGACTGTGCCCAATCTGCAGCAGAGGGCCATATGTTGGCTATCCTGGAGGTGGCCGACGTAGTCCATCCTCCCCGCTCGAGGTTGTACATGATCTCTCCGACGCCGAACAGTCCCATGGCGATCGGCACGAAGCTGATTCCATCGAGCAACTCGGTAACACCGAAAGTAAACCGTGTTGTTCCTACGACTGGATCCTGGCCCACGGTCGCCAGCAAGAGCCCGAATCCGGCGGCCACCAGGCTTTTCCAGATCGACTTGGACCCCAGGTAAGTGATCAATAGTAAGCCCACCACCGTCAAGGCCATGAACTCCGGAGGACCGAAATTCACCGCAAAGCTTGCCAGTACGGGTGCGAAGAGGGTCAGCCCTATTACGGATATGGTCCCTCCGATAAACCCTCCGATAGCGGTAATGCCAAGGGCAGGGCCAGCTCTTCCCTGCTGCGCCATCGGGTAACCGTCGAAGGTCGTCACCACAGCGGTGGCGTCTCCGGGCAGTTGCAGCAGGATCGCGGGTATCCTTCCCCCGTACATGGAGCCGTAGTAGATCCCCGCCAGCATTATTATGGCAGTCTCAGCGGGAAGGCCGAAGGTCAGCGGCAGTAGCAAGGCTATCGTCGCCGTGGGTCCCAGTCCGGGGAGCACACCTATGGCCGTGCCGATAAAGACCCCTAGAAATACGTAGAGGAGGTTCATCGGGTCGAACGCGACTCCGAAGCCGCCCATCAGCCCCTGGAGTATGTCCACCTTACCTCCCTAGAGGCCGAGGAACGGCCCGCTCGGGAAAGGAACACCTAGCAACAGTACGAACACCACGTAGAATCCGGCCGTCGCTAGAACCGTGATGATCGCCGTCAGACGCCACGACTCCTCCCCTATGAACCTGAGCCAGAAAGCCAGCGTGAGCAGAGCAGGAATTATGAAACCGATCTGCTCGAACAGCAGGATAAACATGCCCAGGCTGAGGAGCCCGAGACCGATCACCCGGGCACGGGATGTGATCTGTTCGTAATCTTCGCTGGTGCGCTCCGTAACGAGCAACATGATGGAGCACAGGACGATAACCACGCTGATCACGAACGGCCACATTCCAGGGCCAGGGCTGGTCAGCTCGCCTAGAGAGAGGCTATATGAGTAGGCTAGCGCGAATATACCCACCAGCAGGGTAAGAATACCCACCGCACGGTACGCGTTCCTCCTGATCAGGGAGCGGATGCTCTGGCCGGTGGGCACGTGCCTTCTCCCGGGTTACTCGGAGAGGATGGGCTCGTAGACCTCTACTATCTCGTCTAGCTGCTCCCTGAATTCCTCGGCGTCGATAAACTCGTCGGCAATGTACTCCTCACCGAGCTGTTCCCGAACCTCTGGATCTTCTAGCGCCTCTCTAAGCGTGTCCTCTAGCTTGCCAGTTATGTCCTCTGGCGTATCGTTCGGTACCCCAAAGCCAAAGAGCGAGGTGCTGAGGGTGAGATCCTCGTAGCCTAGCTCCCTGAAGGTTGGAGTGTCGGACAAGAAGTCTGGTCTCTCCTCGGGGCTGGCGGCCAGCGGTACGAAATCGCCCGCTTCTATGTTGGCAAGGACATCTTCGGAGGCATTGATCATAATGGCATCGACGTTCCCGCCCAATAGCGCCGAGGTCATCTCCGTGTTTCCCTCGAAGGGTACCGTAGTCACCTCCACACCGTACTCCTCGTCCAGGCGCTGCATCTCCAGGGACTGAGAAGTATTTGCGCCGGGTGTTCCTACGCTGAGCTCACCGGGGCTCTCTTCTGCCGCTTCCAAAAACTCCTCTGCGGATTCGTAGGGCGAATCGCTGCCCACGGCCAGTACCGAGGGAACTACCGTG
This sequence comes from Rubrobacter sp., assembly GCA_013695915.1. Classification (GTDB taxonomy): domain Bacteria; phylum Actinomycetota; class Rubrobacteria; order Rubrobacterales; family Rubrobacteraceae; genus Rubrobacter_A. The sequence goes on along the minus strand of JACCZN010000340.1, from coordinate 1,898 downwards.
ATCACACCCACGGTATCGAAGTCGTCCGCCGTATAACCAACGTCTTCTACAAGAGGGACAACCACCGTTGCCGGGGCGGCTATGAGCTTGACAGTATATCCGTCGGGCTCGCTGGATATCAGCTCGTTCATCGCCATCGTACCGGAAGCTCCCGGTTCATTCTCGACCACCACCGTCTCATCGAACTCCTCTTCATAGTAAGAGCCGATAGTACGCGCTGCTAAATCTGTGGGACCACCCGGAGCGTACGGCACTACAACGTCCATGTCGTCCGAAGGGAAATCTTCAGCGCTCTCTTGCTCGCCAGCTCCACCGCAGGAAGCTAGCCCAAGAGCGAGAGTGACCGCCAACAGCAGAAGGCCAAACCTCTTAACCAAAATGCTCCTTCCTATCTGATCGCATCTCTACCAAGATCAACTGATCTGTGCCCTTACCCGCCGAGAATCGGCTCGTAGGAGGCCTGGATCTCCTCTACCCTCTCCTGTAGCTCCTCGGCGCCGACGAACTCTTCCGGTACGTAGTCCTCGCCGATCTGCTCCCGGACCTCCGGGTCTTCTAGCGCTTCCTCTAGGGCGCCCTCCAACTCACCGACTATCTCCGGTGGTGTATCGGCCGGCGCCCCGAGGGCAAAGATGGAGTTGCCAAGGGTCAACTCCTCGTATCCCGACTCAGCAAGAGTAGGTACGTCGGGCAAGAAATCTACCCGCTCTTCGGTGGTAACGGCCAGCGGCCTAAACTCACCCGCCTCTATCTGAGCGACGATGTCCTCTGAAGCGTTGGCAAGTATGGCGTCGACATTTTCTCCAAGAAGTGCAGAGATCATCTCCGTGTTTCCGTCGAAGGGCACCGACGATACCTCTATACTGTACTCCTCTGCTAGGCGCTGGAGCTCGATCGCCTGGGGTGTAGAGGCGCCGGGCGTCCCCACGTTGACCTCTCCAGCCTCCGCATCCGCCGCTTCAAGAAGTTCTTCGGCTGATTCATACTCGGAAGTGTTGTTTACGGCCAGTACGGAGGGGATCTCCGTCATGAGACCGATTGGTGCAATGTCTTCGCTAGCGTACCCAACCTCCTCGGAGAGCGGCGTTATGACCGCCGTTCCACCGGTGAACACCATTATGGTGTAACCATCCGGATCTTCGCTCAGCATCTCGTTTGTACCAACGGCGCCGGAGGCCCCGGGCAGGTTCTCGACCACCACGGTCTGACCGAACTGCTCCTCAAGAGAAGAAGCCACACTGCGGCCGGCAAGATCCGTAGGCCCGCCCGCTGTGTAAGGTATGATCATGTCAATGTCTTCGGAAGGGTATTCCTCGGCGCTCCCCTCGGAGCCCGTGCCGTTACTACCACAAGAGATGAACGCTAAACCGATAACTGCCATGAACAGAATGAGGCTGAGCTTATTCGGCATGACAACACTCTAGCGGCACCGAATCTTCTCTTGGCACATGTCCTGCGCTAGAATGTGCGCTGCGGGCGCGTCTTATACAAAATGCCCGTAACGCTGCCTTGCTTAGAAAAGAGAGGCCATAGTGTCTTCGGTAAGGTCGAGGCCAACGAGCATCAGACGGAGTAGATGCTCCTTTTGGAACTCTATGCTCTCGGTAGCTCAACCCTGTTTCTCCTCTCACCCTTATCCTGCAAGCTACTCTGGAAAAACCAAAATATCTTTAGCCCTACGAGATAAGTATTGCAAATAACAGGGAAGCTCGTCAACATGGTAGCGCCCCATCGAACCGTGGTCGAGGGGTGAGTTGAACTGCATGCGGGTTCATGCGAGACCCTGGCTAGTCGTCAAAGCCAGCAAGGAGTGTCTGCATGAGTCCGTGCGAACAATGGTGCCACAATACAGGCTGCCGCGCCTATGGCCGTCTCGGTGAAGGCCACGTCGTGATCCA
>JACCZN010000325.1 GCA_013695915.1 Rubrobacter sp. | reverse complement strand
GGTGCGGGTGCCCAAGCGCCGCGAGGAGGTCAAGGTGGACCGGGTGCCCGTCTCCGAGGAGTCTGCGGACATCGGCGAGGAAGAGGTCCGGGTGCCGATCATCGAGGAAGAGGTCGTGGTAGAGAAGCGGCCGGAGGTGAAGGAGGAGATCCGGATCCGCAAGGAAGTAGTCGAGGACGAAGAGGTCGTCGAGGAGGACGTCCGTAAGGAAGAGGTGTACGTGGAGGACCGCTCCCGCCGCAACCGGGAGTAGCACCTACCCCCGCTGGCCTCACCGCCCACAGGGTCCGCACTTTCAGCGGCCGCTCTAGCTGTGGAAGCCGAGGCGTTGGGAGACGTCCGTGGCGGCGTCTCTGGTGAGCCGTCCGGTCTCCGGCACGGCCTCCGCTGGCAGGCGGAAGGCCGGACCAGCCACGCTCATGGCCGCCACCACCTCCCCTCCGGAGCGGTAGATCGGGGCTCCCACCCCGTTCAGTCCTGTCTCGAGCTCTTCCACGGTGTAGGCGTAGCCGCCACTCTGGATGTCCTCTAGCTGCCCCCGGAGTTGGTCCGGGTCCACGATCGTGTTCCCCGTAAAACGCTCCAGGGGCTTCCCCAGGACGCGCCGCTGCCGGTCCTCCGGCAGGTGGGCCAGCAGCACCTTCCCTCCCGGCGTGCAGTGCAGCGGCAGCCGCCAGCCCGACCAGTCCGCGCCCAGCACGGAGGAAGACGAGGAGCTCTGGTGTACGATCACCGCTTCCTCTGCCTCCAGGACGGTCAGGGTAACCGTCTCCCTGGTCCGTTCGCTCAACCGCTGGCAGACAGGCCGCGCGTAGCGCACCACATCCAGATCGGCCGTCACCGCGCTCGCGAGCCCCACGAGCCCGAAGCCCAGCCGGTACTTCTCCGTCTCCGAATTCTGCTCGACCATGCCTCGGTCGCTGAGGGTCGCGAGCAACCGGTGAGCGTTGGACTTGTGGATCCCGAGCTCCCCGGCGACCTCCGTCACCCCGGACCAGCCCCGGCGGGCAAGAAGCTCCAACACCGACACCGCCCGGTCTACAGACTGTACTGAACCACTCCTGCGCCTGACATCGTGCATGACATCCCATTCCACTTCTAGAATTGCCTTACAAGCCTTTGTTCCCGCCAGCCTCCCATCCGAACCTCGAGCACGGACCAGCCTCCCGCCAGTCGCGGTCCGAAGGGCACCGCGCCGGACCGAGTACCCACCGCGCCACGACCAGTCGAACCACCATCCTTTGAATATCTCGGAACCCTGTGCAATAATTTTCCAAATAAAGGAACAGTTGCGTATTGTAGAACATAATTGGAGGTTCGGGTGGCAGAGAAGGTTCGCGAGGGGCGTGGTGCGGAGAAGAGGGCGGGGCGGGCCGTGATCGACGCGGATGTCCACGAGATGTTCCGTTCGATCCGGGACCTCGCACCTTACCTGGAGGCGCCGTGGCGGAGCCGCATCGAGGTCGCGGACGGGTGGCCCGGGCCTCCCGGTCTGCCGTACGCTTACCCTCAGATCAGCGGGGTTGCCAAGGCGGACGCGGTGACCTCCGATGGCAGCCCGGCGGGCTCGGAATACGAGCTGGTACGCGAGCAGTTGCTCGACGAGTACGGCATCGAGCGTGCCGTGCTGACGGGTGGCTTCTATCCGACCGAGATGCAGGTCCAGCCGGAGTTCGCCACCGCGCTCGCGGCGGCCTACAACGACTGGATGATGGAGAACTGGCTGGAGTGCGACGAGCGGTTCCTGGGCTCCGTGTGCATAGCGGCCCAAGACCCGCGGGCGGCGGCGCGGGAGATAGACCGCGTGGGGGCGCACCCGAGGATGGTGCAGGTAGTGCTGCCTACCATCCCGCACGACACCCTGGGCAAGCCGTTCTACGGTGAGATCTTCGAGGCCGCCGTGCGCAACGGGCTCGCGGTGGCGTTCCACCAGGGCAACGCCTCGGCGACCGCCGTGGGGCTCCCGACGTACTACATCGAGTGGCACACGGCCGTGGCGCAGAGCTGGCAGTCCCAGCTCATCGGCCTCATCGCCCACGGCGTCTTCGACCGGCACCCGGACCTCCGGGTATTGATGATCGAGTCCAGCTGGACCTGGGTCCCGAGCCTCATGTGGCGCTTCGACTACAACTACCGGAGCCTCCGCCGGGAGGTGCCGTGGGTGAAGCGGATGCCGAGCGAGTACATCCGGGACAACGTGCGCTTCACCACCCAGCCCATGGAGTATCCTGACGACCCCGAGCACCTGTACCGGATGTTCGAGATGATCGGCTCCGAGGAGTTCCTGCTCTTCTCCACGGACTACCCTCACTGGGACTTCGACTCCCCGAGCCAGGTCTTCCCGAAGAGCTTCCCGAAGGACCTCAGGGAGAAGATACTCTCCTCCAACGCCCGCAAGTTCTACGACCTCTAGGGAGGGAGCATGCCCCGGACATATCACCAGGAGCGTTACGCCGTCTGCCGGGAGGAGGATCTCGCGCCGGGCGAGGTGCGCCCCTTTACGGTCGGCGGGAGGCGTCTGGCGGTGCTCCGCACGGAGGGGGGATCCTACCGGGCCATCTCCGACACCTGCCCTCATGAAGGTGCCAGCATTTCCCGGGGCGCGGTCGAGAGGATGTGGACCTCGGATGAGGTCGGCAAGTACTGTCACGCCGGGGAGCGGGTGGTCGCCATCTGTCCCTGGCACAACTTCGAGTTCGACGTGGAGACGGGGCTGACCCCGAACGTCTCGCCCCGGCTGAGGATAAAGATCTACCGGGCGGAGGTCGAGGACGGAGAGGTCGTCGTATATGTATAATGCGGCGCTGATCCGGCGGTGGTTACAGACCCCGCCGCCCGTGCTGCGGTGCGGCGGACCTGTCACCCGGAGGCCCGGTGAACGCGAAGAGAGGTACTGAACATGCTGGTATCCGCCCCGAAACGCATGCTGATAGACGGTGAATGGACCCTCGCCGAGGGTGGCGGAGAGCGTGAGATCTCGAACCCCGGCACCGGCGAGGTGCTGGCGAGCGTGCCCGAGGGCACGCGGGGGGACGTGCGCCGCGCCGTAGCCGCCGCGCGCCGGGCCTTCGACGAGGGGCCCTGGCCGCGGAGCACCGTCCAGGAGCGGTCCCGGGTGATCTACCGGGTCTCGGAGCTCCTGGAGAGGGAGCGGGACGCCCTGGCGGAGCTCGAGACCCTCGATACCGGAAAGACCCTCGCCGAGAGCGTCATCGATATGCAGGACATCGCCGGGGTCTTCCGGTACTACGCGGCGCTCGCCGCGACCCACGGCGGGGAGACCAACCCCGTCGGGGCCGAGGCGCTCAGCCTGACCACGTACGAGCCCATCGGTGTGGCGGGCATGATAGCCCCCTGGAACTACCCGCTCTTGCAGGTCTCCTGGAAGATGGCGCCCGCGCTCGCGGCGGGCTGCACCTTTGTCGCCAAGCCGAGCGAGCTTACGCCCCTCACGACCCTCAAGGTCGCGGAGCTACTCGAAGAGGCCGGCGTCCCCGAGGGGGTGGCGAACGTCGTACTCGGGGCCGGGGCCGAGGTGGGGGCCGAGTTGTCAGAGAGCCCGGACGTGGACGTGGTCTCCTTTACCGGCGGTGTGGAGAGCGGCCGGAAGGTCGCCCGCTCGGCGGTCGAGTCCGTAAAGCGCGTCGCCCTGGAGCTCGGCGGCAAGAACCCCAACATCGTCTTCGCCGACGCCGACTTCGAGACCGCCGTGGACTACGCCCTGAACGCGGCCTTCATGCACGCGGGACAGGTCTGCTCCGCGGGGTCCCGCCTCCTCGTCGAGGACGGGCTGCACGACGACTTCGTCGAGGCCCTCCTCGCCCGGGCCCGGAACATAAAGGTCGGTCCCGGGATGGACCCGGAGACCGAGATGGGACCGGTAATCTCCGCCGGGCACCGGGAGAAGGTCGAGGGCTACATCCGGCTCGCCCGGGAGGAGGGCGCAGAGTTGCGCCTCGGCGGCGGCCGTCCGGAGGGCGAGGGGTTCGAGGACGGGTTCTTCCTGGAGCCGACGGTCTTCACCGGCGTCGAGCCCGGGATGCGGGTGGTGCGGGAGGAGATCTTCGGTCCCGTCCTCACGGTCGAACGCTTCGGGGACGAGGAGGAGGCCGTCCGGCGGGCGAACGATACGAGCTACGGCCTCGCGGGGGCCGTCTGGACGAGGGACATCGGCCGGGCGCGCCGGGTGGCGCGGGCCCTCAGGCTCGGCACGGTGTGGGTAAACGACTTCCACCCCTACTATCCGGAGGCCCCGTGGGGCGGCTACAAGGAGAGCGGCCAGGGCCGCGAGCTCGGCGTCGCCGGGCTCCACGAGTACCTGGAGACCAAGCACGTCTGCGTGAACCTGGATCCGAAGCCCTCCGGCTGGTTCGGCGCCGGAGAGGAGGGCGCGTGACGGGGTCGCGCTTCGACTACGTGGTCGTCGGGGGCGGGACCGCGGGGGCGGTAGTCGCCGCCCGTCTTGCAGAGGACCCGGAGGTCACGGTATGTCTCCTGGAGGCCGGTCCCTCTGATGAAGGGGTACGGGAGGTCCTGGAGCTCCGCGGCTGGCAGGGCCTCCTCGGCTCGGAGGAGTACGGCTACGACTTCGAGATAGAGGCCCAGCCGCAGGGCAACGGTGACATCCTGCACAGCCGCGGGACCATGCTCGGGGGGTCCAGCTCCCACAACTCGGCCATCGCCTTCCGGCCCCTCGACGGCGACCTCCGGCGCTGGGAAGAGGCCGGAGCCGCCGGGTGGGGACCGGAGGGTCTCGGGAGTTACTTCGAGAAGGTCTCCCGCAAGGTCAACATGGAGTCCTCGGGAGCAGGCAACGCCACCGTCCGGGCCTTTATAGAGGCGGGTAAGGAGGCGGGGTTCCCGGAGATCTCCTTCGCCGAGGGCGTGCGGGAGGGGACGGGGCTCTTCCAGCTCAACAAGAAGGGCGGCCTCCGGCAGTCGAGCTCCGTGGCCTACCTGCACCCGCTCTCCGGGATGCCAGAGAACCTGACCGTGCTGACCGGCGCGAGGGCCCGGCGGCTCCTCTTCGAGGGCGGGAGGGCCGTGGGTGTCGAGACCTCGCGGGGCACCGTCCGGGCCGGGGAGGAGGTCGTGCTCTGTTGCGGGGCCTTCGACAGCCCGAAGCTCTTACTGCTCTCCGGCGTGGGTCCTGCGGAGCAGCTACAGGGGCTCGGGCTGCCCGTGGTCGCGGACCTGCCGGGTGTGGGGGAGAACCTGCTCGACCACCCGGAGGGGGTCGTTATGTGGGAGTCCTCCAGGCCCGTGCCGGAGGCGACCAGCAACTTCTACGAGGCGGGGATGTTCGCCAGGGTAGACCCCGGCGCCGACGACCCGGCCCTCATGTTCCACTTCGGCACCCAGGCCTTCGACCTGCACACCCTGCCGAAGGGCTACCCCACGGCGGAGAACGCGTTCTCCATAACGCCCAACGTGACGCGGGCCCGGAGCCGGGGCACGGTGAGGCTGCGCTCCGCGGACCACACCGTGCCGCCCCGGATCGACTTCCGGTACTTCACCGACCCGGACGGTTACGACGAGCGGATCATGACGGAGGGCGTGAACCTGGCCCGCGAGCTCGCCGCGCAACCGGCGCTCTCTGAATGGGTCGAGCGCGAGCTCGCCCCGGGAGCCGGGGTGAAGGGCTACCGGGAGGTCTCGGAGTACGTCCGCCGCACGGCGAACACGGTCTACCACCCGGCGGGCACCTGCAAGATGGGTAGCTCTGAAGACCACGGGTCCGTGGTGGACCCCTCGCTGCGCGTGAGGGGTATAGAGGGCCTGCGGGTCGCGGACGCCTCCGTGTTCCCCGTCATGATCAGCGTCAACCCCTGCATCACGTGCATGATGGTCGGGGAGAAGTGCGCCGACCTGATACGGGGCCGCGCTCCTGCAGGGGCCTCCCACGGCACCTCCGAGGCGTAATACTGGTCCGATTCATTGATGTCTCAACGACTCGATGGCCCGCGTCCACCAGGGAAAGCCAGTCAAGCTCTGTACGTCCGGGCTCCCACCAGTATGTCTCGAGTACCTCGGTAAGCGCCTCCTGTAATACGGAATCCGGTTGAATACTTCGCGGCTTTCGTAGTTCGGGAGTCGGGAGGTCGGGAGTCGTATTTGTCTTTTCCGACTCCCGAAGCGAGCGGAGCGACGCGCCTCCCGACTCCCGGGCCCACCAAAGATGGCATCATTTACCCGGATTCCGTATAATGCTTTGAGGGTCTCGGAGACCCTGTTGGACAACGCACGCCTGAACTCCTGAAACCATCGCTCTACCGGGTTGAGCTCTGGAGAGTAGGGACCGAGAGCCGGTCCCGGTTGTGGGGGGCGTAGTAGTCTAGTTCGGGGCCGAGGGAGACTATCTTGGTGGGGTTCACGCTCTCGTGGCTCGTGTAGTAGTGCTCTTTTATGTGGGCCAGGTTGCAGGTGTCGGCGACGCCCGGCTGCTGGTAGAGGTCTCTCAGGTAGCCCCAGAGCTCTTTGTAGTCGGCTATGCGGCGGATGTTGCACTTGAAGTGGTAGTGGTAGACGGGGTCGAAGCGGAAGAGGGTGGTGAACATGCACCAGTCGGCCTCAGTGATGCGGTCGCCGCAGAGGTAGCGCTGCCCGCTTAGCACCGCTTCCCAGTGGTCGAGGGCGTCGAAGAGCTCGGTGACGTTCTCCTCGTAGACCTCCTGGGAGGTGGCGAAGCCCGTACGGTAGACGCCGTTGTTTATGGGCTCGTAGATCTCGTCCGCCACCCGGTCTACCTCCTGCCGGAGGTGCTCGGGGCAGAAGTTTACGTCGGGCCTCGCGCCTTCGACGGCGTCGAACTCCCCGTCGAGCATCCTTATGATCTCGCGGGACTCGTTGTTTACGAGGGTCCCGGACTCTTTGTCCCAGAGCACGGGGACGGTGACCCGCCCGGTGTAGGCGGGGTCGGCCCTGGTGTAGACCTCGCGGAGGTAGCCCGCGCCGTTTACGGTGTCGGGGACCGTGCCCGGCCTCTCGGAGAAGAACCAGCCGTCGTCGCCCATGAACGGGTCCACTACGGAGAGGCTTAT
>JACCZN010000321.1 GCA_013695915.1 Rubrobacter sp. | reverse complement strand
AGACGGGACGGACGCACCAGATCCGGGTCCACCTCTCGGCCATCGGGCACCCGGTCTACGCGGACCCGCTCTACGGCGAAGCCGTGCCCGGACGCCGGCTCTGGCTCCACGCCGAATGCCTCTCCTTCGAGCACCCGGTCACCGGAGAGCCGCTGGAGTTCGAGGCGCCGGTGCCGGAGGACCTCCGGGAGTCCGCCCGCGAGCTTGACGGGAGGCTCCCACTCTAGTAGCTTTGGACCGGTCAAACCTTTAAAGGCGTCCAGTGAGGCGCAAAGGAGGCAAGAGGCTTGAGAAGCCGATCACAGGTCGGCGAGCACCTCCGCGGGACCTCGCGGTCCACGGTGCTGACGCCCGACAACGTAGAGCGCGCCCTGCGGCGCATCTCCCACGAGATCCTCGAACGAAACTCCCCGGACCTGGACGGTCTGGCGCTGGTCGGGGTCCTGACGCGCGGCGTGCCGCTGGCGTACAGGATCGCCGGGAACATAAAGCATTTCGAGGGTCTGGAGGTGCCCGTGGGCTCCCTGGACATCACGCTCCACCGGGACGACCTGCACTCCGGAGAGGAGCCCGAGGTCCGCGGCAGCCGGGTGCCGTTCGAGGTCGAGGGCCGCACCGTGGTACTCGTGGACGACGTGCTCTTTACCGGGCGGACGGCCCGGGCGGCGATGGACGCCCTCCTGGAGCTCGGGCGCCCGGCGGCCATACAGCTCGCGAGCCTGGTAGACCGGGGCCACCGGGAGCTTCCCATACGGGCCGACTACGTCGGGAAGAACGTGCCGACGGCAAGGGGAGAGCAGGTGCGGGTGAGCCTCGGGGAGACGGACGGGGAGGACGGCGTGGTGCTGGAGCGTGATCTTGGTGAATAGAGACTTCCTGACCCTGGAGGGCGTAAGCCGGGAGGAGCTGCGGACGATTCTGGACCTCTCGCGGGACTACGCGGCGGGCCTCTCCGAGGAGCGCCCGCTTTCGGGCCGGACGGTCTGCCTGGCCTTCTTCGAGTCCTCGACCCGCACGGCGGCCTCCTTCGAGCTCGCGGCCCGCCGGGCGGGAGCCGACGTGGTCTCCCTCTCGCAGAAGGGCTCCTCGCTCTCCAAGGGCGAGTCGCTCGTGGACACGGTGGTGACGCTCGACCGGCTCGGGGCCGACGCCCTGGTGCTGCGCCATCCGGCGGCCGGTGCGGCCTCTCTGGCCGCCCGCCACACGGGGGCGGCCGTGGTCAACGCGGGGGATGGCTGCGGACAGCACCCGACGCAGGCCCTCCTGGACCTCTACGCGCTCGCCGAGTCGTGGGGTGGGTTCGACGAGCTCGACGGGCGCCGGGTGGCGGTCGTGGGGGACATACTCCACAGCCGGGTGGCCCGGAGCGTGATACCGGCCTTCCGGGCCGCCGGGATGGAGGTCTCGCTCGTAGCGCCCCGCACGCTCCTGCCGCGGGAGGTCGAGGCCTCCTGGGGGCTCCCGGTACTCGGCTCGGTAGACGATGCCGTGGCCTGGGGAGCGGAGGCGCTCTACGCGCTGCGGCTCCAGAGGGAGCGGATGACCGGCGCGCGCGTCCCGTCGGTCGCCGAGTACGCCGCGTACTACGGCGTCGCGGAGCGGCACCTCGGGCCCGGGATGCGGGTGCTGCACCCCGGACCCGTGAACCGGGGAGTCGAGATCTCCGGCGACGTAGTCCTCGACGGGCGGTCGCTGGTGCCGGATCAGGTCTCAGCTGGCCTCTCCGTGCGCTCGGCCGTCCTGACCCTGGCAACCGGTGCCCGGCAGGAGATACCGGCTTGAGCGACGGCAGAGAGCTGGTAGTCCGCGGGGCCCACGTCCTCGACCCCTACACTGGTCTCGACGGCGTCCGGGACGTCCGCCTCGCCTCCGGACACGTCGCCGAGGTCGGGGAGGGGCTGCGCGGCGGCCGGGAGATAGACGCCGGAGGCCTGCACCTGTTTCCGGGACTCGTGGACGTCCACGCTCACTGGCGGACCCCGGGACGGGAGGACGAGGAGAGCATCGAGAGCGGGTCCGCCGCAGCCGCGGCCGGCGGCTTTACGAGCGTCGTTATGATGCCGAACACGGACCCCATAGTGGACAAGCCCGTGATCGTCGAGGGTCTGGCGCGCAGGATAGAGCGCGAGTCCCGCGTCCGGGCCTACATCTCCGCCGCGCTCCACGTCGGGCTGCAGGGAGAGCGGCTGACCGAGATGCGGCTCCTAAAGGAGGCCGGGGCGTTCTGCGTCTCGGACGACGGCCTTGGCACGGCCTCCGCCGGAATCCTCCGCAACGGCATGCTCTACGCCGCCACCGCCGGGCTGCCGGTCCTCCTGCACTGCGAGGACCATACGCTGGCGACCGGCGTCGTCCACGACGGTCAGGCCGCGGCCCTCGCGGGGCTCCCCGGCTCCCCGGCGAGCGCCGAAGACGCCGCGACGGCCACGGCCCTCGTGCTGGCGGCGGAGACGGGGGCGAAGGTGCATATCACGCACGTCTCGACCGCCCTCTCGGCGGCGCTGGTCGCCTTCTTCAAGAGCAGGTTCCGGGCTGACGTCACGGGGGACACGACCCCGCACCACCTGACGCTCACCGACGAGCTCGTCGGCACGCTGGAGAGCCTGTACCGGGTCAACCCGCCCCTGAGGCCGGACGGTGACCGCCGGGGCGTGGGGGAGGCGCTGGCGAACGGGACCCTGGACTTCGTCGCCACCGACCACGCCCCGCACGCCTCCGAGGAGAAGGAACAGCCCCTGGAGGAGGCCGCACCCGGGTTCCTTGGACACGAGACGGCGTTCTCGGCCCTCTACACGGACCTCGTGACGGGGGGACGCCTCTCGCTCTCGCGGCTGATCGAGGCGATGAGCACCACGCCCGGGAGGTGGGTCGGGGGCGGGGCCGGTGGTATATTCCCCGGAGCACCGGCGGACCTCGCGCTCGTGGACCTCTCCGAGGAATGGACGCCCGGACGGGACACGTTGCAGAGCCGGTCCTCGAA
>JACCZN010000316.1 GCA_013695915.1 Rubrobacter sp. | reverse complement strand
GATGGTCACGTCCAGGTTGTTCGAGGTACTCTTGGTATCCGCCAACCGTCGTCCTTCCAGGTCTCGCTGCGGGCTTTCTGGGCGGTTGTTTACCCGGTCGGGCGGTAAATTATCCCTCCGGCGGGAGCCGCGCCGGTTCGCGGCGCGAGGAGAGGGTTAGGAGGACCGTAAGAAGGGCCAGGGCCGCCAGGAGGCCCCCGATCCAGTAGGGTGCGGGCACACCGAGGTAGTCGAAGGCGAGACCGGATATGGCGGGGCCCACGATCATAGCGAGGCTCAGAATCGCCTGGATGCCGCCCATGAGACGGCCCTGCTCCCCGCCGGAGACGCGCGTGGAGATCAAAGCCGTAACCGAAGGGATGGCGAGGCCGGCGCCGACCGCCAGGGTGCAGGTTACCGGGTAGAGCATCCAGGCCTGCGGCGCGAGCGCGAGCAGGCACAGGCTCGCCGCCAGGAGCGCCAGGCCCCCTACGAGGAGCCGCACCTCCCCGAAGACGGGCTGGAGCCTGCCGAGCAAGACCCCCTGGGTCAGCACGGCGCAGACGCCGACGGCGGCGAAGAGGAAGGCGTTGGCCGAGGCGTCCCACCCGAAGCGCGCGTTGCTGAAGAGCGGGAAGTTGTTTATGAGGCCGGCGAAGGAGAGGTTCAGGAGAAAGACCACGAGGAGCAGCGTGCGGATGCCGGGCAACCTGAGGGCGCCGGAGATCTGGGAGATGGGGTTCAGGCGGAGGAGTGGCGTCCGGATACGGCGCTCCCGGGGCAGGGACTCCGGCAGCGCGAACAGGCCGAAGACCGTGTTCGAGAGCGCCAGTGCCGCCGCCACGAAGGCCGGAGCGCCGAGGCTGTAGAGGCTCAGGAGGCCGCCGAGCGCCGGGCCTGCTATGAGGCCGAGCCCGAAGGCGGCTCCTATGAGGCCGAGGCCGCGGGCCCGGCGCTCGGGGGTGGTGCTGTCCGCGACGTAGGCCTGGGCGGTCGCGAGGTTGCCCCCGGTTGCGCCGTCGAGGACTATGGCGAGCACCACGAGGGCGAGCGTGTCCGCGAAGCCGAGCACGAGGTAGGCGATGCCCGTGCCGAAGATGCAGAAGAGCAGGACCGGACGGCGGCCGATACGGTCGGAGAGACCGCCGAGTACCGGGCCGCCGACGAACTGCATCGCGGCGTAGAGCGAGCCCAGGGAGCCGACCAGCAGGGCGCTCGGCGAGTACTCGGTTATGTAGAACGGCAGGAGCGGTATCACGATGCCGTAGCCGACCATGTCCACGAAGACGGTGACGAGCAGGAAGAGGAGCGGGGAACGTGCGGGTCCCTCGGGCTCCGGGGACCGCCCGGATTTCGCCAACTACCTCAACCGGAGCGCTGCTCGACGAGGCGCCGGGCCTCCTGCGTGACCCTCTCGCTGACGCTTCCGGAGCCCGGCTCGGAGGCGGCCACCGGGCGGCCGAAATCCACCCGCGTCACGACGTCCCGGAGTGCGGGCACGAGCATCTGCAGGGTGGCGGCGAGCCACCGCCGGTCCCTCTCCTGGCGCCGCAGGTAGGTGAGCGGGCTCCGGAGGGCCGTGGGAGAGATGACGCCGCTCACGATGGCCGGGACGATGGTGAGTTCCGGGGCGAGGCGCGCGAAGAGGTCCACGCTCGCGGACCACCGGCCGAGGGCCTCCGTGGCGCCGGGCAGCACCGCAGGGTCTGGCTCTATCCGGCCGCCGGGGAAGGTAAGGACCGCGCCGCCCCGCCGCAGGTGACGGACCGCCGAGCGCACCACGCCCAGGCGCTCCGGCGAGGACTCGTCGAACGTGATCAGGCGCCGCGAGGTGTTCGGTAGCGCCTGCAGGAATCGCCGCTCGGCGGCTACCACCCGGAGGTCCTCTCTGTGTATCGAGGCGAAGAGGGCCATGGAGTCCCCGAGGCCCGGGTGGTTGGAGACCACGAGCACCGGTCCGTCGTCCGGAAGACCCTCCCGGCCGGTTACCTCGAGGCCCCGGGCCAGGTGGGAGAGCGCCCACGCGCCGCCCGCTCGCAGACCCTCCCGGCCCACGATCTCGTCGTAGGCTGTAGCCTGCCTGGCGAGTCGCCGGGCCGGGACCCGCGCGGCGAGCTTAAGGGGCTTGGAGCCGGGCCTCTCGCTCACCGCGCCGAGGCCGAGGGCGTCCAGCAGGTCGGTGGCGCAGACGCGCGTGAGGACCTCCACCCGTTCCGCCCGGCCGGGGTCGGAGAAAGGTAGAGCCTCTGTGCCGTGGAAGTCAACAACCCTGTCTATCATGCGTTCTCTAGAAGGTAGTACGCACACAGAGCACGAACGGTTGTATCCTTCACGGCCGCGGGGGAGGCCGCGGGCTACTGCGGGAGGTTCTCGCGGCGGCGCAGGATCTCGACGGCCGAGCCCGCGAGCACGGTGCTCTCCAGCCGGACATCGGGCTTTACGACCTTTACCCGGACGGCCTCCACGGGACGGTGGGCTTCGAGCACGGCGGTGGCTATCCTCTCGGCGACCGTCTCCGTGAGGTCCACGGGCGGACCCTCGGAGATCTCGCGCGCCTGGCGGTGGATCTCGCCGTAGTCCACGGTCTGCGTGAGGTCGTCCGAGAGACCCGCGGGCCGCAGGTCGAGGTGCATCTCCACGTCCACCACGAAGCGCTGGCCGAGCTCGCGCTCGGCGGGCAACGTGCCGTGCCGACCGTAGAAGGTCATGCCTTCGAGAAGTATCCGATCCTCGCTCATCCCTCGCAGTATGACACCTCGCCCTGGTACTGGCTCGGGAGGCCGGGTGTGATAGTTGACAGTGTAAGCCAACAGAGGGCCTGTTACGATCTCTGTAAGTTGAAGGATGCATGGAGAACAGGAGCGGCGGGTGTCGGGGAGGCCCGAACGGTCGTCCGGCCGTCGGTGACCGTCAGCTACGCCCAGACGCTCGACGGCCGCCTGGCGACCGCCGGCGGGTCGTCGCAGTGGATCAGCGCCTCGGACTCCCTGGCCCTCGCCCACGGGCTACGGGCGGAGCACGACGCGATCATGGTCGGCGCCGGTACGGTCTCGAAGGACGACCCGCGGCTCACGGTCCGGCTGGTCCCCGGCCGAGACCCCCTGCGCGTCGTCGTGGACAGCTCTCTCCGCACGCCGCCGGACGCCTCCGTTCTCTCCGGCGGTGCCGCTCCCGGCACCCTGTTCGCGGTGACGGATTGCGCTCCCAACGGCCGCCGCGAGGAGGTCCGCTCCCTGGGCGCCACGGTCCTCTGCCTGCCGGATGCCGGGGGCCGCGTGGACCTCTCCGCGCTCTTCGCCGCGCTCGGGGAGCGGGGGGTAGGCTCCGTGATGGTCGAGGGCGGCTCGGAGCTCATCACGGCGCTCCTGCGGGACCGGCTGGTGGACCGGCTCGCCGTCTGTGTGGCGCCCAAGATCCTGGGCTCCGGCATCGAGGCGGTCGGCGACCTCGGCATCCGCGACCTCGACCACTCCCTGACCCTGGCCGACGTGACCCTCTCGCCGTGCGGCCCGGACTTTCTGCTCGACGGCCGCGTCGAGTACCCCGAAGACCCCCGTGAGCGGTGAGGCCCGCGCGCTGTGGTTTGCCGCGCCGCGCGTGGCAGAGCTTCGCCCGGCCTCCGCGCCGCCGCCCGGGCCGGGCGAGGTCCGGGTGCGCACCCTGGCCTCGGCCCCGAGCGGCGGGACGGAGATGCTGGTCTACCGCGGGCAGGTCCCCGCAGACCTGCCGCTCGACCTCCCGACGCTGGAGGGCAGCTTCGGCTTTCCGGTAAAGCACGGCTACGCGGCGGTCGGCTGCGTCCAGGACACGGGGGACGGTGTGGAGGCCCTCGCGCCGGGTGACACCGTCTTTGTCCACCATCCGCACCAGAGTGTCTTTACCGTGCCGGAGTCCCTGCCCGTGCGCCTGCCCGGCGGCCTCGACGCCGAGCACGGCGTCTTCGCCGCGAACCTCGAGACGGCGGTCAACATCGTCCACGACACCCCCCTGCACCTCGGGGAGACCGCGGTCGTCTTCGGGCAGGGTGTGGTAGGCCTGCTGGTGGTACAGCTCCTGCGGCTGGCGGGCGCGGGCCGGGTGCTGGCGGTGGACCCCCTGGAGAACCGGCGGGAGCTGGCGCACGCCGTGGGCGCGGACGAGGCTCTGAGGCCGGACGGAGACCTCGGGACGCGGGTCCTCTCCCTCACGGACGGGCGGGGGGCGGACATCGCCGTGGAGGCCAGCGGATCCGGCGCCGCACTCGCGGCGGCGATAGAGTCCGTCGCGACCGAGGGGACTGTGGTCGTGGCCTCCTGGTACGGGAGCGAGCAGGTCGCGCTGCCGCTCGGGGGTAACTTCCACCGGGGACGGGTCACGCTCCGCTCCTCGCAGGTCGGGCGTCTGAGCCCGGGGCTCGTCCCCCGGTGGGACCATGCCCGGCGGATGCAGACCGTGCTGGATCTCCTCGGGGACCCGCGGATGGTACTGTGGCCCCTGGTCTCGCACCGCATCCCCTTCGGCGAGGCACCGGGAGCGTACCGCATGATCGACGAGCGTCCGGAAGAGACCGTGCAGGTAATACTGACCTACGACGAAGAGCCGTAGAGAGGAGCGAGATGTACGAGGTATACGTCGCCACCCAGTTCGAGGCGGCCCACCGCCTGCGCGGCGACTTCGGCCCCGCGACGCGCCTGCACGGCCACACCTACAGGATGGAGGTCATCGTGCGGGGCGAGCGCCTGGACGGGGACGGGGCGCTCCTCGACATAGGACGGCTGCGCGCGGACGCCGAGGGCCTCGCGGCCGAGCTCCACTACCAGGACCTCGACGAGGTGCCGGGCCTCTCGGAGACCAACACGACCGCCGAGTCCGTGGCCCACTACGGCTGGGAGCGGCTGGCCGGTACCCTCCGCGGCGCGGGCCTCGATACCCTGGCGGTCAGGGTCTGGGAGTCCCCGCAGGTCTACGCCGCCCGCGAGGACTCGCTGTAGACCGCCCGTGCGGGTAGCCTTCGTCACCGCCGGAGACCCCGGCCGCCGGACCGGCGGCTACCTCTACAACGCCCGCGTCCTCTGCGGGCTGCGGGACCGCGGCCACGAGGTAACGGAGGTGGTAGCCTCGGGGGCCGGTCCGGAGGACCAGGAGGCGGCGGCCCGCGGCCCGGGTCCTCTTGCAGAGCCCGGGGCCTTCGACGTGGTGGTCGTGGACGCCCTGGCCCGCATAGCCTGCTCCCCGCACCTCGACCGCTGGAGAGCGGCGGTCCCGGTCGTGGCGCTGGTCCACGAGCTTCCGGCCGTCGCGGACCCGGGGGCCGGCGCAACCGGCCGGGAGCCCGGATACGAGGAGCCGCTCCTGCGGTCCGAGCGTCTGGTAGCCGTGAGCCGTGACGGGGCCTCTATCCTGCGGGACCGCGGCGCCCCGCCCCGGCGCATCCGGGTCATCTCCCCGGGCTTCGACCGGCTCCTCCGGCACGAGCCCGCTGCCAGCGAAGACCCCGCAAAGGTGCAGGCCCTCTGCGTCGCCCAGTGGATACCGCGCAAGGGCATCCGCGAGCTTGCCGAGGCCTGGACGAGCCGCGAGCGGCCCGGCGCGGCGCTGACACTCGCCGGGGAGACCGGGGCCGACCCGGCCTACACCGCCTCCGTGCGCGCTACCCTGGCCGCCGGAAGCGGTAGCGTAAACGTCGCCGGAGCCGTGGACGACGCGGTGCTCTCCGGGCTCTACCAGTCCTCGGACCTCTTCGTCCTGTCGTCGCGGTACGAGGGTTACGGGATGGTGTTCGCGGAGGCGCTCGCCCACGGCCTGCCGGTCATCGCCTGCTCCACGGGCCCCGTGCCGGAGCTCGTGGGCCGGGAGGCGGGTCTGCTCGTGCCGCCCGAAGACCCCGAGGCCCTCTCCGGAGCCCTGGACCGCCTGCTCGGGGACCCCGACCTCCGCCGCCGGCTCTCCGAGGCTGCCTGCCGCCGGGCCCGGGATCTGCCCCGCTGGCAGGACACCGTGGACGGCTTCGAGAAGGTGCTAAAGGAAGCCTCCCTGACCCGGACCAGGCATCGGGAGGTGCGCCCGTGAGCCCGGAGAGAGA
>JACCZN010000333.1 GCA_013695915.1 Rubrobacter sp. | reverse complement strand
GGGAGCCTGTTGACCCACGCCGAGGAGATAGAGCTCTCCAACGCCGCCAAGGACGGCGACACCAGGGCCCGCAAGCGGCTTATAGAGAAGAACCTCCGCCTCGTGGTGAGCGTGGCAAAGAAGTACCGCGGCTACGGGCTGGCCTTCGAGGACCTCATACAGGAGGGGAACATAGGCCTGATGAAGGCGGTGGAGAAGTTCGATCCGGACCGGGGCTACAGGTTCTCGACGTACGCTACGTGGTGGATCCGTCAGGCGGTGCAGCGGGCGGTGGCGGACAAGGGCCGGACCATCCGGGTACCGGTACACATGACCGAGAAGATCCGGAAGGTCAGCCGGGCCTACAACGAGCTGTCGGCGGAGTTCGAGCGGGAGCCCACCGACGAGGAGGTCGCCAAGCACCTCGACTGGGGCCTCGAAGAGGTCCGCCTGACCATGAGCGCCATGCCGGACGCCACGAGCCTGGACCAGCCGGTCTCCACCGAGGACTCGGCCTCCCAGCTCGGGGACTTTATCGAGGATGAGAAGGTCTCCGACACGCCGGATACGGTCATAAAGGACATGGAGGTCTCGCAGCTAAAGGAGGCCATAGAGCGGTTGCCGGAGCGGGCGCGGTACGTGCTCGTGCGGCGCTACGGCCTCGATGACCAGAGCCCGGCGACCCTGGCGGAGCTCGGAGAGGAGTTGGACATTTCCCGGGAGCGGGTGCGCCAGCTCCAGCGCGAGGCGGAGCGCATCCTCAAGGGTGGCGAGTACGGGCGCGTCCTGCGTGACGCCGTGGCGTAGAACCCGCGGAGATGGAGAACCCCGAACGAGGGGGGCCGGAGCCGACAGTGCTCCGGCTCCCCTCTCGTGCCTGGCGGGCGGCTCTCTGGTAACCTCCGGGGACTTTGAGGCGTAGCGGGAGCACAGAATTCCGGGTTCTCGGCGCGGCCTTTCTCGCTTTCTCCGCGGCGGTCGGGGCCGGCTGGCTCTACGGCTTCGACCTCTGGACGCTCCGGGCGGCGCAGGAGAGGACCTACGGGGCTCTGGATGCGGTGTCGAACCTCTTATCGAGCTTCGGGAGCCCGCAGACCACGGCGGCGGCGCTGGTGGTGCTCGCGGCCGGCCTGTGGCTCTATGGCCGGCGCTCGCTGGCCGTGCGCCTGGTCCTCGTGTTCGTGGCGGCCAGCCTGGTAGAGGTCGCCATGAAGTACCTGCTACCACAGGCTCCCATGCCGGAGGGGATCTCGCGTTCCTCCGGTCACTCCCCGCTCGTGGAGCTAGCCTACCCCTACCCGTACCCGAGCGGGCACATGCTGCGCGCGGTGATAGTCTTCGGGGCGGCTTACCTGCTCGTGGAGAACGGGCTCCTGCGAACCGGGGTGGTCCTGCTGCTGGCCGTCATGGCGTTGAGCCGGGTCTACCTGGGGGTACACTGGACGACCGACCTCGTGGGCGGGGCATTGCTCGGGGCGGCGGGGCTGGCCTGGGCGTTCCGGGCGCGCAACGGGGAACGGAAAAGGAGCCGGAAGCTTTGGAGATAACGGTGGTGGGCTCGGGCACGGTGGTCCCGCGTCTGGAACGTCGGCAGAGCTGTGTGGTGGTCGAGGCCGGCGGGGAGCAACTGATCTTCGACCTGGGCTCCGGGGCCGTGCGGGGCATGCTGCAGGCCGGCCTGGACCCCTTCGGGGTGGACCGCATCTTCTTTACCCACTTCCACCCGGACCACACGGCGGACGTGGTCCCCCTGCTCTTCTCAACGAACTACGGCTCCCCGGAACGGCGGACCCGGCCGCTCCACATCTCGGGCCCGAGGCCGTTCGGCGAGTTCTGGAGGTCCGTGACGGACGCCTGGGGAGAGTGGATGGCGGGCGGGTACGTCACGGAGGTCTCGGAGCTGCCGCTCTCGTGTGCCGAGCCCCTGAGGCTGCCCGGAGGCGACCTCTGGTGGGCGCCGGCCGAGCACCGGCCGGAGAGCATCGCCTACCGGCTGGAGAGCGCGCGCGGCGCGTTCGTCTACACCGGGGACACGGAGTACTCGGCGTCGGTCGTAGATCTGGCCCAGGGAGCGCACACCATGCTCATAGAGTGCGCCTTCCCCGACGACTCGCCGGTGCCGGGCCACCTGACCCCGAGCAGCGTGGCGCGGATGGCCCGGGAGGCCGGCGTGGAGCGGGTGGTCCTGACCCACCTCTACCCCGCAACGGAGAGCCTGGACCTTCCGGGAGAGCTGGCACGCGGCGCTTACGGTGGCGAGGTCCTCGTCGCGGAGGACGGTATGAGGCTCAGCCTGTAGCGGCCTGGCTGCCCGAGCACCGGCGGCAGAGGCCGTGGAGCGTGATCTCGTGCCAGTCCGTGACGAAGCCGGTCTCGCGCTCGACCTGCAGCGCCAGGTACTCCATGAGCTCCTCGTTGAACTCTATAACATCCCCGCACTCCCGACAGCGGGCGTGGTGGTGCATCCGCTCCGTGGAGAGCTCGTAGCGCGAGTACCCCTCGCCGAAGTCCTCCTTGCGTACGATCTCGAGCTCGTGTAGCAGGTCCAGCGTCCGGTAGACCGTGGAGAGCCCGAGCTCCGGGTGCTCTCCCTTTACCCGGTCGTAGATCTCCTCCGCCGACAGGTGCCGCTCACCCTCCAGCTCGCGCACGATTACGCGCCGCTGGTTGGTGAGCCGGTACCCCTTCTCCCTCAGGATCTGCTCGAACTCGACCATATTTACAGTCTAGCTCTAAAACCTACCAGGATCAAGAATTGATCCTGAATTGCTCCCGTCTTCGGCCGGGGCGGCCGGTCGGTGTGGGGATCATTTCTTGCGGGTGAAGATGCTCTTGCGGCCGCCGGGCCACCAGTTCCAGTCGCCCAGGACGCGCATGGTAGCCGGGACCAGGAGTATGCGGATGATCGTGGCGTCCACGAACACGGCGACGGCGAGCCCGAGGCCCACGGCCTGGGTGATGATGATCTCGGCGAAGGCGAACGCGCCGGTGACCACGATGATGATGGCCGCGGCGGAGGTGATTATACCGGCGGTCGAGCCGAGCCCCCTGGCGACGCTCGCGGTGTTGGAGTCCCCGTTCTCGTAGGCCTCCCGGATGCGGGAGAGCAAGAATACCTCGTAGTCCATCGAGACGCCAAAGATGATACAGAACATCAAGATGGGTAACGTGGAGTCCACGAAGCCCAGGGGCGTAAAGCCCAGCACCCCGGAGAGGTTCCCGTCCTGGAAGACCCAGACTACGGCGCCGAAGCTGGCCGTCAGGCTCAGGACGTTGACGATCACGGCTTTCAGAGGCAGCAGCCAGGAGCGGAAGGTGAAGAAGAGCACCGCGTAGGTCACGCCGAGCACGAAGGCGAGCGCCAACGGGGCCTTACCGTACAGGCTGTCTATGAAGTCCTTCTGTCCGGCGGTGAGGCCGCCGACGAGGAAGCTCGTGTCGTCCGGGGCCTCTATAGCCCGGACCTCCTCCACGGTCTCCCGCGCCTCCTCCTCGTAGGGGTTTGTAGCCGTCGTCGCCTGGAGCAGCGTCCGGTCGCCGGAGACGTAGCCGTCTATGGTGCCCTGGAGCTCCTCCGACTCCCGGGCCTCGGGCGTCTCGAAGAAGTTGGCTACCCCCTCCGGGGTAGCGCTGCCATCGGCCGAGACTCCCTCCGGCAACTCCGGCACCCGCTCCTCTATCTCGGCCTCTATCTCCG
>JACCZN010000303.1 GCA_013695915.1 Rubrobacter sp. | reverse complement strand
ACGCCGATGCACATGGTCGCAAGGCCGTAGCGCACCTCTTCGTGGCGCTGCAGCTCGTGCGCGAGCGTCGTCAGGATCCGGGCCCCCGAGCACCCCAGGGGGTGCCCGAGGGCTATGGCTCCGCCGTTTGGGTTCAAGCGCTCGTCTTCGGGGTCCATCCCCCACTCGTGCAAGACGGCGAGGCTCTGCGCCGCAAAGGCCTCATTCAACTCCACGAGGCCGATGTCTTCCAGGGAGATGCCGGCCCGCTCCAGCGCTTTACGCGTGGCCGGGACCGGGCCTATGCCCATTACCCTCGGAGGCACGCCTGCCGTAGCTACGCTCTTTATCTTTGCCAGGGGCCGGAGGCCGTGGCGGCGGGCGTACTCCCCGGAGACGACCATTACCGCTGCGGCGCCGTCGTTCAGGGGGCTTGAGTTCCCCGCCGTGACCGTGCCGCCCTCCCTGAAGGCTGGCCCCAGCTTGCCGAGCTTCTCCTGCGTGCTGTCGCGCCGGGGGCCCTCGTCGGCCTCGACTACCTCCTCGCTCTTGCGCGTCTTTACCGTGACGGGGACGGTCTCCTCGCGGAAGCGCTTCTCCTCCTGGGCGGCGACGGCCCTCTGGTGACTGCGCATCGCGAAGCGGTCCTGGGCTTCGCGGGAGATGTCGTACCCCCGGGCGAGGCCCTCGGGCTCGTCCTCCCCAGAGGTCACCCCGTACTGCTCCTCTGCGAGGTTCTCGGCGGTCTGACCCAGGGAGTCCGTGTGCCCCATCGCCTCCATCCGGGGGTTGACCATCCGCCAGCCCAGAGTAGTGTCGTAGGCGGTAGTGTTGCCCGCCGGGAAAGCCCTCTCCGGCTTCGGTATCACCCAGGGGGCGCGGCTCATGGACTCCACGCCGCCGCCCACGTAGACCTCCGCCTCGCCGAGCATCACCGAACGCGCCGCCTGCGCTACCGCCTCCAGGCCTGAGCCACACAGGCGGTTCACGGTGGCACCCGCCACCTCTTCGGGGAGACCGGCCAGCAGAGAGGCCATCCTGGCCACGTTGCGGTTGTCCTCCCCGGCGCCGTTGGTACAGCCCAGGTAGACGTCCTCTACCTCAGAGGGAGAAACGCCCGTGCGCTCCACGAGCGACTGTAGTACCAGAGCGGCCAGGTCGTCGGGACGGACGGTACTCAGGGCGCCGCCGTGGCGGCCTATGGGCGTGCGCACCGCTCCCACGATAACGGCGTCGGTTATACTCGTGCCGACCATAGACTTCCCTTTCCCTTCGATGTCCATGATAAGAACCTGACTCCGTACTATACTTCACTCTCAACGGTGGCTTTCTACTCTGAAAGCACTTACTATAAGGCTCCATCGAGGCGGATATCAACTAGATAGGCCGTCTCTGATGAGAAAGATACCAAGGTATGTGTAACAGGGGATGCGCGACGTTCTCGATCTCTGTACTCCCGATGGTACAACCACGCCCCCCCAGCGCCGGCCCGAACGTACCGAGTTGTGGACTTACCTAGCTTTCCCTGACCTCGGGGTCAGTGTGACGACACGACTCGTACCTGTCAATGCTCTCGTAAAATACAGCACTTGAAATCCGGGACCGGGACCGGACCCCACTACACGCATAGAATAACCCGCGCTGGGGCGATTACGAAGCGTTCCGGGGCGGAGGATCCTCGCCTGGGAGGAACCGGAGAAGCCTGTCGCGGCGGCACGGTTAGAGAGGGGAGCAGCGGTTGGTCGGCGCGAGGTGACCCGCTAGCCACCGAGCCCCAGGTTGAGGCGCGGGGAGCCGTCATGGTCGCGGTGCACCGCCACGCGCCAGCGGCGCTCCGTGAGGGTACAGGCCGCGCCGGGACCTTCACCGCAGGTGCCTATCCGCAGCAGCACGTCGAGAGTGCCCACGTCCGCGGCGAGAGAGAGCCGGGTGCGGGCGGGGAGTTCGTCGCCGGTCACCAGCACCCCCTCCCCGGGCAGCAGGTCCTCGGAGGAGACGGAGAGCTGTACGGGGGGTCCGAGGGCGGGGTCCAACTTCTCGCCCCCGGGGACCGGGAGGGTTGCGGAGAGCTCTACCTCGTCCGAGAGCTCGACGGGACCGAGGTCCACGGCAGGAGGCCCCTCTTTTGTGGCGGGAGCGGGTGGCGCAAGACCGGAGATCCCGAACGGCTTCACCTCTCCGCCGGGAGAGACGGCCACCAGGCGGTGGTTGTTGGTATCGGCGACCACGAGGTCTGGTGCGTCGTCGAGGGCCGCGGCACCGGAGGGCTCGTCGAGGCCGTCGCGCGTCAGGGTCTCTACCTCGCTCCTTTGCGGATCAAAGAGCCGGAGTGAGGAGTTGTAGGTGTCGCAGACCACGGGGCCGCGGGGCGTAGCCACTACGCCCAGGGGGTGCTGGAGCAGGGCGGAGGGTGCCGGGCCGTCGCGGTGGCCGAAGTCGAAGAGGCCGCTGCCGACCACGGTGCGGAGGTCCCCGGCGCGGTCGAGGTAGCGCAACGAGGAGGTCTCGGAGTCCGAGACCCAGAGCCGCTCGCCGTCGGAGGAGAGGCCGCTCGGCTGGGCCATGGTGGCGGCTTCGGCCGGTCCGTCGGAGAGCTCCTCGACCCCGTTCCCGGCGAGCACGGAGACCTCCCCGCGGTCGAGGCCGAGGCTCCAGAGCTGGTGGGACCCGGCCATTGCGACGACGACCCGGCCCTCCCAGAGCTCGAGGTCCCACGGGGAGTTGAGCGCGGTACGCAGCGCGGACCCGCCGGACGCGCCCCAGCGGGCCTGGCTGCCGTTCCCCGCGATCGTCCCGACGGTCCATTCCCGGAGGTCCAGGCGGCGCACGAGGTGGTTGCCGGTGTCGGCGACGAGGAGGGTGTACTCGTCGAGGAAGAGCAGGCCCTGCGGGCCGGCGAAGGTGGCTTCGGCGAAGCCGCCGTCGCCGGCTCCCCGCTCGCCGGTGCCTGCAACGGCCTCCACGGCGGCCCCGTGGATAGTGGCCCCGTCTGCGGCGAGCCGCGCGACCACGACGCGGTTGTGCCCGGAGTCGGCGACGGCGAGGAGTCCGCCGGGACCGGTGGCGACCTTTCCGGGGAAGCGGAGTGCGCCGGAGGGTACGGTGGGCGGTAGGAGGCCGACGGGCCGCTCGTCGAGGGTACCCTTCTCGCGGTGGTCTTCGATCATCCTCTCCACCGCGCGTTCGAGCGCGGGGCTGTTGCCTTCGCCGGGCAGGGCGGCGACGGCGTAGCCCTCGGGGTCCACGAGCACGAGGGTCGGCCAGGCCCGGATGCCGTACTGGTCCCAGGTCTCGCGGTCGGGGTCGTCCAGGACGGGGTGCTGCACGCCGTAGCGGGCGACGGCCCGCACGAGGGCGTCGTGGTCCTGTTCGTGCTCGAACTTCGGGGAGTGGACACCTACGACCACCAGGGCATCGCCGAAGCGCTCCTCGAGGGGCTTCAACTCTTCGAGGACGTGGAGGCAGTTGATGCAGCAGAAGGTCCAGAAGTCCAGGATCACGACCTTGCCCCGGGGCGCCGCGACGGAGAGTTCGTCGGGGGCGTTGACCCAACCTCCCCGCCCCCGGAGCTCCGGCGCGCGCACCTTCCCCCGCCGGGCGCTCACGGTAGCGGCCTCCCGCCCCACGTACTCCTCTCTGCCACGCGGCTCCTCCTCCGGGGGATCAACTCACAAAAGGCATCGTGTCGGGAGGCGGGTGACCCGGCCTCCCGCAGCTATCCTAAATCCCGTATAACACCCGGGTAGGTAAACGGCCGGTAGAGGTATCACACGCGCAGGTTTCCCGACCCTCTCCGCCCCCGGCGGGGCTCGGATAGGACGTCCGGTGGAGCCGGGCTACCGGACGATGGCGCCGTCGTCGCGGATGATCTCCACGGCGTCCGGGTCGGTGTGGAAGACGCGGACCTGGACGGTGGTGGAGGCGAGGAGCATGCCGAGTATGCCGCCCCGGAGG
>JACCZN010000302.1 GCA_013695915.1 Rubrobacter sp. | reverse complement strand
CAAGAGGCGCTCACCCGGGCGCTTGGACCCTACTGGGAAGACCCCGCTCGTCTCAAACAGCTCACCGGTTACCCTTGGTGGGTGGAAGCCGTGGAGACATTGTGACATCAATAGCCCGGAACGGCATAACTCCCCCGGAGCTAAAGCGACGCCCTCCGCCGGACGATAAGACAGGGGTAGCGTTGACCAGAAGGCGGAGTCCGGGAGGGAGCCACATGCCGCAGCAGAGCAAGGTAGATACGCTGGTCGGTAGGCTGGTAGATATGGGCGGCAGCGACCTCCACCTCAAGGTCGGCTCTCCTCCGGCGTTCCGGGTCAGCGGGAACCTCGTACAGGTCGAGGGTCTGGAGCCGCTGACGCCCGAGGACACGGAGGGGATCCTGCGGGGCATCATACCCGACAAGCTTACCGGGGAGTTTGAGGAGGGCGGGGAGGCGGACTTCTCCTACGCCGTGGAGGAGGTGGGCCGGTTCCGGGTGAACGCCTTCCGCCAGCGGGCCTCAGTCTCGGTGGTGATGCGGTTCATCCCGCTCGGTGTACCGAGGTTCGAGGACCTCGACCTCCCGGAGGCCATCGGCACCCTCGCCCGGGAGGAACGCGGGATCATCCTGGTCACGGGCACCACCGGGAGCGGGAAGTCCACGACGCTGGCCTCGATGATAGACCTCGTGAACCGCTCTTCAGCGAAGCACATCGTCACCATAGAGGACCCGATAGAGTTCCTCCACCGCGACGCCAGGAGCATCGTCAACCAGCGCGAGGTCGGCGCCGACACGGCCTCCTTCGCCCGGGCGCTACGACGGGTCTTGAGGCAGGACCCGGACATAATCCTCGTCGGTGAGATAAGGGACTCCGAAAGCGCCCAGATAGCCCTCTCCGCCGCGGAGACCGGCCACCTCGTGCTCTCCACCCTGCACACCGTGGACGCCACGGAGACGGTGAACCGCATCATAGACCTCTTCCCGCCCCACGAGCGGGCACAGGTCAGGACCATGCTCGCCGGCACGCTCAGGGGTATCATAGGCCAGCGCCTCGTCCGGACAAAGGACGGCGGACGCGCGGCGGCCTGCGAGGTCATGGTGACCACCGGGCGCATAAAGGACTTCATCATGGACCCGAACCAGACCGGACAGATACAGGAGGCCATCTCCGAGGGCGAGTACTACGGCATGCAGACCTTCGACCAGGCGCTCTTGAAGCTCGTGGAGGACGGCCGGGTGGAGTACGCGGAGGCCCTCCGCCACTCCAGCCAGCCGCAGAACTTCAAGCTCATGGTCCAGTCCCTGGGTCTCGGCGTGGCCCGTTGATAACTCGCACGGCTTACCGGATAATTAGCCGTGCCGGGTAGAGAGACCGGCGCCCGGGCATCCGTTCGCGACGGCACCGTCCGCGCTGACCGGCCGGACATGTTTCCAGTGATCGCTAGGAGGGACGGGCCTTTCTCCGAGAAGCCTCAGAAAGAGAGCCATGGAACCAGACGGTAAAGCGTCTCGGGGGCAGCGTGCTCCAGTCCTGGGAGTGGGGAGAGTTCCGCCGGCGGCACGGCTGGACGCCCCTCAGGCTGCTGGACCCTGGGGGTGACGCCGCCTGCCAGGTGCTGCTGCGGGGCCTGCCGGGCCTCGGCCTCCTGGCCTACGCTCCCCACGGCCCGCTGACCCGCGACCCGCGGGGCCTGTCCGGGACCGCGAGCGAGGTAGCCGGGCTGGTAAAACGGCGCGGCGCGTTCCTGCTCGAGGTAGAGCCGAAAGTATCGGAAGACCTCGACTACGGGTTCAGGGACTTCGTGCGGCTCCCGAGCTCCATACAGCCCCGCTGCACGCTCGTAACGGAGGTGCTCGAAGACCCCGGCGAGCAGCTCGCCGCCCTGCCCAAGGACACCCGGTACGGCATCCGGCGCGCCGGGCGGGAGGGGGTCGTGGCCGGTCCGTCCGAGAACCTCGGGGAGGACCTCGAGGACTTCCTGGACCTGCTGCAGAAGACCGCGGACCGCCAACACTTCGCCCTGAGGCCCAGGGAGTATTACGGGCAGTTCATGCGGGACCTGCCGGCGACCCTGATCACGGCCCGCCACCAGGGCCGGCTCATCGCCGGGGCGATCATCCTGACCTTCGGCGACGAGGCCTCCTACCTCTACGGGGCCACGGCCTCCGGCAACAGCAACCTCTACGCCTCGTACCTGGTGCAGTGGGAGGCGCTGGCCGCCGCCCGGCGCGAGGGCATCCGCCGGTACGATATGTGGGGCATCCCCTGCGAGCTCCACAAGGGCCACCCGCTCTGGGGCGTCTACCAGTTCAAGAAGAAGTTCGGCGGTCACCACGAGCGGTACATCGGCGCTCACGAGCTCCGCCTGAGCCCCCTGCGGGCCCGCCTCGCCCGCAAGGCCATAGAGGGCTACTACGCCCTCCAGCGGCTGCGCGGCAGGAGCCTCGGGCCCATCAGCGACTGACGCCACGTTCTATACTGTGCGGCATGAGGACCATCTGCTTTCTCTCGGACTTCGGCCTCTCCGGCGACTTCGTCGGCACGTGCCGGGGCGTTATAGAGGGCATCGCGCCGGGGGCGACGGTGCTGGACCTCACGCACCACGTGCCCGGCTTCGGCATACCCGCGGGAGCGGAGGTCCTGGAGCACGCCACCGGCTATATGCCCCGGGGCACGGTCTATCTCGCCGTCGTGGACCCGGGCGTCGGTACGGAACGCCGGGCGGTGGCGCTCCGGACGGCCGCCGGCAGCTACCTCGTAGGCCCGGACAACGGCCTGCTCGTCCCGGCTTCTAGGGCGCTCGGCGGGGTGGCAGAGGCGGTACTCCTCTCGGACGGCCGCTTCCACGTACACCCCGTCTCGACCACCTTCCACGGCCGGGACATATTCGCCCCCGTCGCCGCGCACCTGGCGGCGGGCGTGGGGCTCGGGGAGGTCGGGGAAAGTCTGGACCCGGGCTCCCTGGTGCCGCTCTCCCTCCCGGGCACCACGAGGACCGGCCTCGGGGACTTGGAGACCGAGATCATCTCCATAGACCGCTTCGGTAACGCCCGGCTCTCCGTCACACAAGAGGAAGCCGGCCTGGAACACGGCACGCAGATCGAGCTCGACCCCGGCGACGGCCGCGTGAGGTGCAGCTACCAGGAGACCTTCGGAGCCTCCGGGTTCGGCGCCCTCATCGTCGTGCCCGACTCCCACCGCCGCCTGAGCATCTCCATAAACCAGGGCAACGCCGCCCGCGCGCTAGCGCTCTCCGTCGGCGACCGGGTGCGCATAAGACCCCTGGACGAATGCCAGGACGATGCCGGAGCCTGACCGCCAGGAGAGAGACCCGCGCCCGGAGGGCTCCACGGACCCGGAGCCCCTACCCGCGGAGGACCAGCGCCGCGTGACCCGGGCCGCGTTCCGCAAGCCGATAAACCTGCTCGTGGCGGCCTGCGGCCTCGGGGTCTTCGCGTTCTCGTGGGAGCTGTGGGTCCTCCTGCTGACCCTGGCGACCTACGCCGTCCTCGTGGCCCTGGCCTCGCGGGACCCCTTGTTCCAGCGCCGGGTCCTGGAGGGCGCCAGCAGGCCCCCGCTCCCCCGGGCGGGCCGGGCGCAGCCCTCGGAGAACATGCCGCCCGAACGACGGGCGCGCTGGCTACCACGCGGCAAGACCCGGGAGAAGGTAGAGGCTGCGCTCGACGTCTACCGCAAGACCGTGGCGGCCATAGAGAGCTCGGACGACGTGGCCCAGAGGGTCCTGGAGGGCGCTGTCCCGAGGCTGCACGAGACCGCGGAGGGGCTGGTGGACGTCGCCCACCGCCGCGAGGAAGCCGCCAGGGCTTCACAGGAGCTGCGGTCCGGGCTGCCCCGGGACGGCAGTACCAGCTCCCGGGCGCAGGAGACGGAGCAGAACATCCGCGAGACGGACGCCGAGATAGAGGCGGCGGACGGTGAGATCTCCGGTATGGTCGAGCGGCTCGTGGCGCTCAGGGCGCGGGTGGTCAGGATCTCCATAGACAGCGGCAGCGCCGCAAGGACGGCGGCCGACGAGCTCAACAAGGACCTAGACAACCTGAACTACCGTCTGGACGCGCTCAAGTCCACCATGTCTTCCACAGAGGACCGGCCCCGCGGCTAGCTCCCGGCCGCTGCCGCAGACGGGCCGCGCTACCCCGGAGACCGCTCAGGCCGAGCTCGCCCTCCAGGTCTCTCCCTCGTCCTCCTCGACCGGCTGTACCGGTGAGGGCCTGCGGGACGTCTCCTCGAGCTCCTGCCGCGACCCCGCTATAGAGCCCAGGGAGTCTCTCAGCCAGCCCTCCAACTGGCCCATCACCTCGTCCCTGTAAGCCTCCGAACCCCGGGAGACCTCCTCGGCGTAACGCTCGGCCCGCTCTACGTTCTCCGAGCACCGGCGCTGGGAGCGCTGGTAAGCCTGCGTCTCCCGCGCCTGAGCCTCCGCCCGCTCCCGGGCCTCCCTCAGTATCCGGTTGCCCTCCTCCTCGCCAGCAGCCACTATGGACTCGTACTCCCGGCGCAAAGCCTCGGCCTCCGCCAGCTCACCCGGCAGAGATCCCCGGAGCTCACCCAGCATCACGAGCAGGTCCGAGCGGTCGACCATGACCTGCCCCCTCCGCAACGGGATCCTGGATGCGTCGGCGACGATCTCCTCTAACTCGTCCAGTATGCCTCTTATGTACTCCAAGTCTGCTCTCATGCCAGAAAACCGTAGCATGGCCCGTTGTGCCACGCCAGCCCTATAGAAGCCATCCTGGAAGTATTTTTCGAAACTTTACTTCAAGTTAAAGTACAATTTTACCTTGAGGTCAAGCGTAGTCGCCCGTGCCGGAAACTTTCCCTGCTCACAGGCGGTTTCCGGGCTCTTCTGCCGTCTTTGACGGACAGGTACGCTCATCTGCCGCCCGCCGGGCCTATCCGGTGTGACAAAGGTTAAGGGTGCGTTAAACGAGGATGTATCCGCCTGTGCGGCACCCGTAAGGTTTGACCCTGGCGGACCTCTGCTCTATATCTGGCCGCGGCTGGAGAAGACGGCGAGCACCAGGGCTATGAGGACCATGACCAGGGGGTAGCCGGGCAGGTTTCCGGCGAGCAGCGGGGGACCTACGAACGGCGCGTAGGCTATAAGGATGGCTGCCGCAGCAGTGGCCATGGCTATCGGGCCGCCGTTCCGGCCCCCGGCCCGGAGTATCAGCGTCCCGGCGAAGTAGCCGGCGACACCGGAGAGCAGGAGGCTGAAGAAGCCGATCTGGAAGATGGCGAAGACCACGAAGATACCGGCGACTCCTACGCCGAGCCCGGCCAGGGCGGTCTTGGCTATCTGGTGCGGCTTCATTACGCCGGTGCGGGCGCTACGGGGCATCTTGGCATCTTCCGGACATTTTAGACCGACCGCCGTCTGCTGCATGCACTCCGTACAGATAGGTTTCCCGCAGGTGGCACAGGTGATACGGGTCTCCCTGTCGGGGTGCCGGTAACAGCGCTGTACGCTGGCCACTAGAACCGCCGGCGCGCGAGGTCCCCGCGCGGAAGGACGACGAGCTCCCGCTTGTAGCTGCGGTGCACTTCCTCAAGGGCTTCTCTGTACTCCAAGCTCTTCCTTTCCAGCTCTCTCCTCAAGCCAGCGTTCTCGGTCTCCAGATGGTCTATACGACGCTCGAGGTCGAAGAGTCTCTTCACCCCGGCGAGGTTCATGCCCATCTCCTGCGTGAGCTGCTGTATGTAACGCCCGCGCTCCACGTCCTCCTGTGAGTAGAGGCGGGTGTTCTTGATGCTCTTGCGCGGGCAGAGCAGGCCTCTCTGCTCGTACATCCGTAGCGTCTGCGGGTGTACCCCGATCAACTCCGCGGCGACACCAATCATATACACTGGACGCCTGCGGATCTTCGCGTTCATCCTTCCTTCTCTCCGTGCTTTCGGCTACAGTCCGGCCTTCTTGAACAACGTACCCCGGACGTCCTCGTCCCTCTCGTCGGCGAAGGCCTCCAGGATCTCCTTCTCCCGCCGGTTCAACTTCTCCGGCACGGCGACCCGGACCTTCACGATCAGGTCTCCCACACCCTCGCCACGGGTCCTCGGAGCCCCGGCACCCCGCACCTTTAGCTGCTTGCCGTTCTGGGTACCGGCCGAGAGCCGGAGCTTCACGGTCCCACCCTGCGGACGCGGCACCTCTATCTCCGAGCCTAGCGCCGCCTCCACGAAGCTCACCGGTACCTCCGCCACGAAGTCGTCGCCGCGCCGCTCGAAGACCGGGTGCTCCGCGACCCGGGTGACCACGTACAGGTCCCCCGCAGGACCACCCTTCGCCCCGGCGCCGCCCCTGCCGGGGAGCCGTATCCTGGTACCTTCCCTGGCCCCCGCCGGTATCTTTACCGTTACCTGCCGGGTACGCCGCACGCGGCCCTTGCCCGCACACGCGGGACACGGCTTCTCTACCACCGTACCGTTCCCGCCGCAACGCGAGCACGGCCCCGAGAAAGCAAAGAACCCCTGGTCCTGGCTCTTCATGCCCCGGCCCCCGCAGTCCGGGCACGTCCGAGGCGCCGTCCCCGGAGCCGCCCCCGTCCCCCGGCAATCCCCGCAGACCTCCTCGACGGGAGCGCTTACCCGGGTGGTGACGCCGTGGAGCGCATCCTCGAACTTCAAGTTCACGCTTACCGTTACGTCCTGGCCCTTCCTGGCGGCGGACCTGTTGCCCGTGCTGCGCCCGAAGATGTCGCCGAAGCCGCCGAAGAGGTCGGAGAAGTCCCCGTCGGACCCGTCGGCTCTGCCGGTGCTACCGGGCCTCCGGCCACCGGCGCTGCTGGCGCCGCCGAAGTACTCCCTCGGGCCCTGATCGTACTCCCGGCGCTTCTCCGGGTTCGAGAGGACCTCGTAGGCCTGCTGTATCTCCTTGAAGCGCCCCTCGGCCTGCGGGTCCTCCGGGTTCGCGTCCGGGTGGTACTTGCGGGCCAGCTTGCGGTAGGCCTTCCGGAGGTCGTCCTGGGAAGCTCCCTTCGAGACCCCTAAGACCTTGTAAAGGTTCTCTTTCTCCACACCCTAAACCTGTTTTGCAACCACAACCTTGGCCGGCCGGATCGCCCGGCCGTTCAGGAGGTAGCCGCGCTCGAAGGTCTGCAGGATGGTGCCTTCCTCGTGCTCGTCGGAGGGCTGGCCCATGACGGCCTCGTGGACGTTGGGGTCGAAGCTCTGGCCGTCGGAGACGACGAGGCTCAGACCCTCCTCGTTCAGGACGTTCACCAGTTGGTCCCGGGTGGAGCGCACGCCGTCCCGGATGTCGCCCTCGGCTTCCAGCGCCCGGTCCAGGTTGTCCAGGACGGGCAGGAGTTCCCTGACGATCTTCTCCGAGGAGGCTTCGAGGGCCCGGCTCCTCTCCCGCTCCTGGCGCTTGCGGACGTTCTCGAACTCGGCCTTCATGCGCTTCATGCTCTCCAGGTACTCGTCCCGCTCGCGGCGGACGGCCTCGAGCTCCCCCGTGACGGCGGCGAGCTCGTCCTCCAAGATCTCCGGCTCCTCACCGGCAGCGGCCTCTTCCAGGTCCTCCGGGGCCTCCACGGCCTCCGGCTCCCCGGGTACCGTCTCTTCCCCCGTGCCGGGGACCGACTCCTCACCGGCCGGCTCCGCGCCGGGACTCTCCTCCCCGGGCTCCGGGCTGGAGGCTTCCGGGTCGCGGCGGTCCTGCTCTTCGCTCATGCTCCTCACTCTCTCCCGGGGTCGTTTGCGCACCGGCGGCCGGAGAGTGCGGACACCCTCCGGCCACGGCTACCGGTGGTCTGCTCTTGCGGGAGCAGCGCGGGGCTTACCGGCGCTCCTCTTCCGGGCGGTCCTCGTCGTCGACTACCTCGGCGTCCTCGACGATATCCTCCTCGGGGTTCGCCTCTGCGGTGGCCTGCTCCTGCTGCTGGGAGGCCTGCTGGTAGAGCGCCTCGGAGAGCTTGTATGAAGCGGTCTGCAGGGCCTCCTGCTTGCGCTTTATCTCCTCGATGTCCTGACCGGCAAGGGCCTCCTTGGCCTCCTT
This sequence comes from Rubrobacter sp., assembly GCA_013695915.1. GTDB lineage: Bacteria > Actinomycetota > Rubrobacteria > Rubrobacterales > Rubrobacteraceae > Rubrobacter_A. The sequence continues at coordinate 12,033 of JACCZN010000302.1, read as the reverse complement.
GAGCGCCTCGTCGATCTCGTTCTTGGTGGCGACGTCTACCTTGCCGTCGGTATCGCCCAGGGAACGCTCCACGGAGTAGACCAGGTTGTCCGCGCCGTTGCGGACGTCGGCCTCCTCGCGGCGGCGCTGGTCCTCCTCGGCGTGCGCCTCGGCGTCCTTGACCATCCCCTCGATGTCCCCATCCGAGAGCCCGCCGGAGGCCGTGATCGTGATCCGCTGCTCCTTGCCGGTCCCGAGATCCTTGGCCCCGACGTTCACGATGCCGTTGGCGTCGATGTCGAAGGAGACCTCAATCTGGGGCACGCCCCGCGGCGCCGGAGGAAGCCCGACGAGCTGGAAGTTGCCTATGAGCTTGTTGTAGGCCGCCATCTCCCGCTCGCCCTGGTACACCTTGATCTCGACCGAAGACTGGTTGTCGTCGGCGGTGGTGAAGGTCTCACTCTTACGTGTAGGTATAGTCGTGTTCCGCTCGATGAGTTTGGTCATCACGCCGCCCTTGGTCTCGATGCCGAGGGAGAGCGGGGTGACGTCGAGGAGCAGGACGTCCTTGACCTCGCCCGCGAGCACGCCGGCCTGTATGGCGGCGCCGATGGCGACGACCTCGTCCGGATTTATGCTGCGGTTCGGGTCCTTGCCCGTGATCTCCTTGACCTGCTCCTGTACGGCCGGGGTGCGGATGGAGCCTCCGACCAGTATCACCTGGTCGACCTCGCCCTGCTTGAGCCCGGCGTCCTGCATCGCCTGCCGGACCGGACCGGCCGTGGCCTCGACGAGGTCGGCGGTGAGCCGGTTGAACTCCGAGCGCGAGAGCGTGATGTCCAGGTGCTTCGGGCCATTCTGGTCGGCGGTGATGAACGGCAGGTTGACGTTCGTGCTGGTCGTGGAGGAGAGCTCTCTCTTGGCCTTCTCCGCCGCCTCGACGAGACGCTGGGTCGCCATCTTGTCCTGGGAGAGGTCTATACCCTCGGACCTCTTGAACTCCTGGGTCAGCCACTCGACTACCTTGTTGTCGAAGTCGTCGCCGCCGAGGTGGTTGTTGCCGCTCGTGGCCTTGACCTCGAAGACGCCCTCGCCGAGCTCCAAGACGGAGACGTCGAACGTGCCGCCGCCGAGGTCGAAGACGAGTATGGTCTGGTCGTTCTCCTTGTCGAGGCCGTAGGAGAGGGAGGCCGCGGTCGGCTCGTTGATGATCCGCTTTACGTCGAGCCCGGCGATCCGTCCGGCATCCTTGGTCGCCTGCCGCTGGGCATCCTCGAAGTAGGCCGGGACGGTGATTACCGCCTCGGTGACCTCCTCGCCCAGGTAGTCCTCGGCGTCCCTCTTGAGCTTCTGGAGGAGCATCGCGGAGATCTCCTGCGGCGAGTACTCCGTACCCTCTACCTCGACCTTTAGGTCACCGCCGGAGCCGGAGGTCACGTCGTAGCCGACGCGCTTGGCCTCGTCGGAGACGCTGTTGTAGCGCATCCCCATGAAGCGCTTTATGGAGTAGATCGTGCGCTCCGGGTTCGTGACGGCCTGCCGGCGCGCTAGCTGACCTACCAGCCGCTCACCGCTCTTCTTGTCGAACGCTACTACCGAAGGGGTCGTCCTCTCCCCCTCCGAGTTCGTGATGACCGTCGGCTCGCCGCCCTCCAGTACCGCGACGCAACTGTTCGTGGTACCGAGGTCTATGCCGATGCTCTTGCCCATGTGCTACTGCCTCCTCTGAACCTGCGATTGATCTAAGTTGTGTGGAGTATAAAATCTAAGCGTAAGAGCTTCAAGGTTTCATGCCCCGGCGTGAGTATAATAGGGGAGATGCTCTCGCAGCGGTCGGGAGACCCTATAAACGGAGCGCGGATCAAGGCTCCGGGAAGGTTCACGGAGACAGGGAGCTCTGGGGGTTTGAGAGAGACTATTTTAGTGGTCGACGACGACGCGGCCCTTCTGGAGGTAATGTCGATCATGCTACTCTCCGAGGGCTATCAGGTCTTGACGGCGGCGGACGGAGCGGAGGCCCTGAAGCTTGCGGAGAGGGAGCGTCTGGACCTTGTGGTCCTGGACATCATGCTCCCCAACACGAGCGGCTTCGACGTGCTCAAGAAGCTCAGGGAAGAGAGCGACGTGCCGGTGGTAATGCTGACGGCCAAGAGCCAGTCGGTAGATAAGGTGGTCGGTCTGGAGCTCGGGGCCGACGACTACATAACCAAGCCCTTCGACACCAAAGAGCTCCTCGCGCGCATCAAGGCCATCCTGCGGCGCTTCGGCCGGCGGGAGAGCGGTCAGGCTGCGCACACGTTCAAGCTCGGCCCGCTGGAGCTCGACCCGGAAGCCTACACGGTGACCAAAGACGGGGGTTACCTGGAGCTGACGCCCACGGAGTTCAAGATCCTGGCGATGCTCATGCGGCGTCCCGGGCAGGCGTTCTCCCGAAGCCAGATCTCGGAGTCCGTCTCGACCGGCTCCCAGTACCTGGCGAGCCGGTACATAGACGTACACATCTCGCGGCTCCGGGGCAAGGTCGAGCACGACCCGCGGGACCCGCAGCTCGTACAGACCGTCCCGAGCGTCGGCTACCGGGCCGCCAGGAGCCCCGGGGGGTAGCGAACGATGGGGTCGCTCAAGAGGAGGCTGCTGCCGGCGCTGACGTTCAAGGCCCGGATCTTCGCGGCGCTCGTGGGCATCTCGGCCGTGACGAGCCTGGCTATCGGGCTGGTGCTCTTCTACTTCGCGGGCGAGCGGCTGGCGACGGCGGAGGAGCGACTGCTGGAGCAGCGGTCCCGGACGGCCCACGTGGGCGCCGAGGAGTTCCTGAGCGGCCTGAGGAGCCCGGAGGACGACACCTTTCCCGAGCCCGACACCTACGCCGAGGAGCTGGTGCGCTCCATCGAGCGTACCGGGCTCGGGGCGCTCTACGTGAGCCCGGAAGGCGAGCCGCTGGCCGCCCGGGACGGGGTCGAGGGCTCCGTCGAGGAACCGGAAGCCGCCTACTCTCAGATGGGCCTCAGCGAGGAGGTCGTGGAGAACGCGCAGACAGAAGGTGCTGAAGCGGGCGAGGGCCGCCTCATAGGCCGCGAGGACTGGCCGCGGTACATAGCCGTCTGGCCGCTCACCAGCTCGGACGGCACCGTGCGGGGTGTCATGGTCTACAACAACCCGAGGACCGGGTTCGACCAGACGCTGACGTTCCTGAGGTACGGCATCCTGGGGGCCATCGGCGCGAGCGTCCTCCTCGCCGGGGCCGCGAGCATGCTCCTGGCGCGCCAGATCACGCGCCCGCTGTCGGAGACGCGGGACGCGGCGATCCGGGTAGCCTCGGGAGACTACAGCTCCGTGCCCGTGCAGAGCCGGGACGAGCTCGGAGAGCTGGCCCGGGCCTTCAACTACATGGCCGAGGAGGTCGAGCACTACGTCGGCGAGATCCAGGAGCAGAAGTCCCGTCTGGAGGCGGTGCTCGGTGCATCCCCCGAGGCGGTCGTCGCCACGGACTCCGAGGAGCGGGTAACGATGGCAAACCCGGCCGCGGCCCGCATGCTCGGCATCCGGAGGGCCAGCTTCGGCAGCAAGCTGGGCAGCCTGGACGTGCCAGCCGGTATCCTGCTATGCCTGCGCGAGGCCTCCGCCACCGGCGCGGCCGTCCGGGAGATAGAGGTCGGGGAGAAGACCTTCTGGGCCTACGCGGCGCAGATGAGCGGTGAGGAAGACCGGAACAGCCTCTCCGGAGTCGACACGGAGGGCACGAACGGCGCCGACGGCGCCGGTACCATCCTCGCCGTGCGGGACATCACGGAGCACCGCTCGCTGGAGAAGGCCAAGACCGCCTTTGTCTCGGACGTCTCGCACGAGCTCCGGACGCCGCTCACGACCATCCAGAGCGCCGTGGACCTGATCGGCGGGGCCCGGGAGAAGCTCGACCCCCTGCAGCACCGGGCGCTGGAGCTCGCCGAGGGCGAGTTGCGGCGGGTCCGGGGCATGGTCGAGGAGCTACTCACCCTGGCGCAGATGGACTCGTGGCAGTACTCCCTGGAGCTGGTGCCGACGGACCTCGGGGAGGTCGTCCGGAGCGCGATAGACAGCGTGGAGACCAAGGCGGCGAGGTTCGGCACGGAGATCCACCTCCACGAGACCGGGGACCGGGAGCACCGCTGCGTCTGCGACGCCGAGAAGCTCTATCAGGTCTTCCTGAACCTGCTGGACAACGCCATCAAGTACTCGGAGCCCGGAGCCCGCGTAGATGTCTCCCTGGAGGAGGGGGAGTCGCACCTCGTTGCCCGGGTCCGGGACACGGGTCTCGGGATACCGGAAGAGGAGATGCCGCAGCTCTTCGAGCGGTTCTACCGGGTAAACAAGGACCGCTCCCGGGCCACCGGCGGCTCCGGCCTCGGCCTCTCGATAACCAGGGAGATAGTCGAGCTCCACGGGGGAGAGGTCTCCGTGGAGAGCGAGGTCGGGGTGGGCTCGACCTTCGAGGTCCGGATACCGAAGACCCCCCTCCCCCGCTCCGCGAACTATGCGATATAGCCTCTCCCGGAGAGCCGTGCGGCACGCGCTGCCCCTCCTGCTGGCGGCTGCGCTCGTCGCGCTCGCGGGCTGCTCCGCGGAGACGGACGAGGCCGGCTCCATACAGCCCCTGCCTCCGGAGCAGGAGACGAGGGAGTCCGAGCTCGGGCCGCCGGGCATCCGGCCCCTGAGCCAGGGACCGGGCGACAAGAACTCCCCGGTGTGGAGCCCCTCGGGCGACCGGGTAGCGTTCGTCCGGGACGGCTACGTAGTGGACAAACCGCCCCACTCTCCAGAGACCCACCGCTGGACCACGAGGGACTTCGCGGCCGAAAAGGTCCTCTGGTCCGCCTCGGGAGAGGAGCTCTTTATCCTGGCCCCCGAGCAGTCGTCGGGCGCCCGCTCGGAGAGCTCCGGCTCGCAAGCCGGAGAGGAACTCTCCATCTACGAGACCCGTTCCGGCGAGGGGGAGCTCGGCGTCCGCAGGCTGGCCGACGAGGTGCTGGCGGCAGGCCAGCCTCCCGGCGGCGACCCGATAGTGGCCGCCAGCCGGACGGGGGAGTACGAGAGCCAGATCTCACTCCTCCAGCAGGACGGAGCCGCGCCGAGCGCGTACCCCGAGACCGTAGAGGGCCGGGTCACCGACCTCTCGGTCTCGCAGGACGGCGAACGCGCGCTCCTCGGCGTACGGGCCCCCGCAGACGGGGAGGGGCCCGACCGCTTCGAGGTACACACCTTCGACCTCTCCGAGGGCCGCGCAGAGCGCGTGGCGCAGTTGGAGAGCAGCCTGAGCCTGGTAGGCCCTCCGCAGGAAGCCTCGGACGGCATCTACTACGTCGCCAGAGAGGCCGAAGAGACCCGGGAGGGAGGCGCGGCGGACGGGGACGGGGGCGACTCCGGCACCCAGCTTACGCTGTACCATCTGCCAGGAGGCTCGGAAGACCCGGAGCCCGTGCTGGGTACGGGGGAAGACTCGGTGGTCTTCAGCTTCCAGGTCTCTCCCGAAGGAGGCAGGATCGCCCTGCTCGGACGCCGGGACTCGGGGTCTCCTACGAACCTCTACACCCTGGACCTCGACACCGACACCGTCGAGACCGTGACGGTCAACGAGAACATGGACATAAGGACCGGCCCGGAGAACCTCTCCTGGTCGGCCGACGGGGAGCGGGTGGTGCTCGTCGCCCGCAACGACATCTCCGCCCCCGAGGTCTACGACGGCTCTGCGGCGACCCTGCTCGCCGACTTCTACAACCTCTGGGAGGTGCCGGTAGCTGACCTGGAAGACGAGGAGACTGGGGAGTGATACGGAATCCGGTTGACTACTTCGCGGCTTTTGTAGTTCGGGAGTCGGGAGATCGGGAGGTCGGGAGTCGTATTTGTCTTTTCCGACTCCCGACTCCCGAAGCGAGCGGAGCGACGCGCCTCCCGACTCCCGGGCCCACCAGAGATGGCATCATTTACCCGGATTCCGTATGAGGGGGCTCCTCTTCTGGAGCCTCTCCACGGCGGCGGCCTTCGCCGTGACGGCCAGCGTCTTCCTGCTCCTGGCGCAGATCGGCTCGGATCCGCCGGAGAGGAGCCTGACACCGGGCGACCCGCCCGCCGAACCCCCTTCTACGCTCGCGCTGCAACTGGACCAGGACGAGCTCGAAGAGCTGGAACCCGAGAGCGCTCAGGAGATCGAGGTCGCGGTGACCAACGAGAGCTCCAGGGACCTCTCGAACGTGAGCGTTACGCTGGAGCTCTCCACCCGGGATACCGCCCGGCCGGAGAGCCGCTACTACGAGGCGACCTTGGAGGAGCTTGCAGCCGGGGGCTCGGCCACCGTCAGATTCGACCTGGACCTCTCACCGGCCGAAGAGCGTTCGGAAGAGGAAGGGGCGATGGAGATACTCGAGGTCCGGGCGGCGACCTCGGAGGGTATCTCCGTCGTCAGGACCGCGATCCTCTCTCTGTAGGCTCCCGCGGTATCATCCTGGCTCGCGAGAGGCTGCTCATGCCGCTCGGGGCGGGGGCCGGCGCACCGAACCTCGGTAGCTTCACCCGGTCTATCAGCTTCCGCGCGATCTCCCCGACCTCCGCGGTGCTACCCAGGTCCACGCGGGCCTGCGTGTAGAGACCACCGGCATGGTAGCACTGGCCCACCCGCCGCCAGCCGATCTCCAGGAGGAACCGGGTCGAGGCATGGTGAGGGTGCTCGAGGTCGCAGGCGATGGCCTCCATGCCCCTGATCCCCCGGCTCCGGAGGTCCCTGAGAGAGCGGACGATCAGGTGCCGCCGCACCCGCTCGTCGCCGCAGACGCAGGCGAGGAGCGCGGCGTCGTCCCCGGAGGAGCCCAGAGGGTAGCGTCCGGCGCGCGGCAACCACTCCGCGGGACCGTAGACCGCGTAACCCAGGAACTCCTCGCCCTGCCGCACGGCGAAGCCCGCGGTACCCCAGATGGAGTTGACCTCCCGGAACCACTCCTCCGCCCGGTAGCTACCCTCCGTCCAGTAGTAGACCGTCTCCCGGAGCCCCGGTATCTCACCGGCCTCGCCCGCGGAGATCTCGACCACCGACGTCATGAAAGGCCTGGGCTTTATCATGGCTCACCTACCCATCATGCTCGCCGGAGGACCCGTCCCCGGGCCTTCGGAGGCGGCTTCTGAGGCGGTCGCGGGTCTGCTGTATCTTCCTGCGAAGCTCTTCGGAGCCCTCGTCCGGCGCATGTTCCCCGGCTTCGGGGGTAACGTCTCTGGACACGTCCCGCAGCGGGCTCCTCGGCGGCTCGCCGGGCTCCGCGGGGTTCTCCTCCGGCGCGGGCATCGGTATGGCCTCATCGGGAGACGGCCTCAGGGTCACCTCCTCCTCCACAACCTCCCTCTCCCGCCGCGCGGCGGCTTCCCGGGCCCGGGCGAGGCGCTCCTGTGCTCTCTCGCGGGCCTCGAAGTAGGTCTCGCGGCTCCGCTCCCGGGCCTCTCCGGCCCTGGAGGCCACGGAGCCCCGGAGTTCCCGCCCGCTCCGGGGGGCGAAGAGTATGCCGGCGAGGGCTCCGGCAATCCCGCCGAGGATAAAGCTCTTGATTCTCTCTCTGTCGAGCACTTCGGTTACCTCCTGAGGTTCCCCCAATTCTAACCGTTTACGGCTCGTCGTGGCCCGGGACGCCGGTCCCCTCCTCTGCGCCTCTGAAAAGACAAGAGCCCCCGCTGCGGTTCTTCTCGACGATCCCGGAGACCCTGCTGGCCACGATCTCCACGGCGGCGTCCGAGGCGGTCTCTATGGAGACGTTCTCGACCGTCCGGATGCCGGCCCGGCGGGCGCTCTCGTAGACGTAGTCGTGTATCTGGCGGATCTCCTCGAAGTGCGCGATGTACTCCGCGGCGGGACGGCGCATCGAGGTGCCCAGAGCCCGCACCTGGAAGCGGTCGCGGTGGGTACCGGGGTCCGAGAGGTAGACCACCAGCGGACAGACGTTCGGGTGCTCGCTGTAGCGGTTCATGATGATCTCCGGCACCAGGTGGACGCCCTCTATCACCAGGTTGGTCCCCTCCTGGAGGCCCCGGTCCACGATCGCCTCGACCCCCACGGAGACCTGCGAGGCCTGCCCCCGGAAACCGTAGAGCACCGTCTCGTCGTCCTCGACGGGCACCCGGATGTCCTCTTTCTTTATCCCGTAGGAGCTCCTGTGCAGGATCGGCAACAAGGCCGGGCTGACCGCCCGCCGCAGGACCTCGCGGATGGAGTCCGTGCCTATCACGCTCTGGATGTTCAGGCGGCGGGCCACGTCCGCGGCGAGCGTGCTCGTCCCGACCCCCGTAGCCCCCCCGATAAGGACCACCACGGGCTCCGAGGACTCCCGCAGCAGACGCCACTTGTCGAGGCGGGAGACGATCAGGGCGTCCGTGGTCTGTAGCTTTGCCCGGACGCGGGCGAGCACCTCCTCCTCGGTCACGGTGTAGCGCTCCTCCGCGAGGAGCTCCGCCCGGATCTCGCTCGCTATCCGGTGGGCCAGCTCTATGCGGGCCCCGGCCTGGGAGAGGCTCTGGGCGAGGATGCCGCGGGAGAACGGGGTCTCCCGGCCTCCCTTTACTACGTTGATCTCTCTTCTCTCCATCGCACCCTCCAGACGCTGACGCCGGGGCCCCGGGGTCTCTGTGCACCTAGTCGCCGAGGATGCGCAGTCCCCCGTACTTCTTGCCCCGTCGCCGCCGCACCCGGTAGTAGAAGAACAGCAGGAACGCCACGAGGAAGAGCGCGACCACCGGCACCAGTACCGCCACGATACCCCCGGCGATCGCCAGCAAATCCTCGACCGTGCTGAGGAAAGGCGGCGAGACCCCGGCGGCGGAGGCGCTGGCCGGGGGCCGCAGGGAGACCTTGAGGAACGCGACGACGCCCGCCAGCACCCCGCCGGCGAGGAGCGCGGAGACGACCCCCGTGCCGAACTCGGCCCCCAGCGCGACGGCGAAGAGCACCGCGCCCGCCACGATGCGCAGGGGAGTCTGCACCAGGTCCAGTATCTTCTCCAGTACCGGCAGCTTGTCGAAGACCGACTCCAGGAGCGCCAGCGCGAGCAGGACGCCGAGGACCGGCCAGTTATCTAGAAACGAGAACGCCGCGGGCAGGGTCACCAGCCCGAGCCGGGCAGCGAGGCCCACGAGGAGGAGCGGCAGGTAGGCTCGTATCCCCGCTACGGCGGAGAGCCCTATCCCGGTGCCGATGGCCAGCAGTATATCCATGAGCGGCATTATATAGCCCGTCGGGGTCCGGCACTCTCCCGGGAGGTTCCAACGGGGACGCTCTCTGGGCTATACTTGCGGGAGCCCGCGTAGCCCCGGAAGCCCGGGGCCGTAGAGAGCCGTGAACCGTTTCAAACCCGGGGGGATCTAGTGTCGCAGACCGTGAGCATGGAAAAGATAGTCTCTTTCTGCAAACGCCGGGGTTTCGTGTACCAGAGCTCCGAGATCTACGGCGGCATCCGCTCCTCCTACGACTACGGCCCTCTGGGGGTGGAGCTAAAGAAGAACATAAAGGAAGAGTGGTGGCGCAGGCTCGTGCACATGCGCGACGACGTGGTCGGCCTCGACTCCGCGATCATCCAGCACCCCAGGGTGTGGGAGGCCTCGGGTCACACCGGCACCTTCAACGACATGCTCGTAGAGAGCCGCACCTCCGGCCGCCGCTACCGGGCCGACCACCTCATAGAAGAGGCCACCGAGACGGACGCCGAAGGTCTCTCCGCAGAGGAGATGACCGAGATCATCCGCACCGACGACCGGATAAAGGACCCCGCCGACGGAGGCCGGGACTTTACCGAGGTCCGGCCGTTCAACCTGATGTTCGAGACCTACACCGGCCCCGTAAAAGGCCCGGAGAACCTCGCGTTTCTCCGTCCGGAGACGGCGCAGGGTATCTTCACCAACTTCAAGAACGTGCTCGACACGAGCCGGGTAAAGGTTCCTTTCGGCATCGCCCAGCAGGGGAAGTCTTTCAGGAACGAGATCACGCCGGGCAACTTCATCTTCCGCACCCGCGAGTTCGAGCAGATGGAGATGGAGTTCTTCGTCGAACCCGGCACCGACGAGCAGTGGCACGAGTTCTGGATCGAAGAGCGCTGGAACTGGTACACGAGCCTCGGCATAAACCCCGATAACCTGCGTCGCTACGAGCACCCGGAGGAAAAACTCTCCCACTACTCCAAGCGCACTGTGGACATCGAGTACAACTTCCCGTTCGCCGGATGGTCGGAACTCGAAGGCATCGCCAACCGCACCGACTACGACCTCAAGCAGCACGCCGAGCACTCCGGCGAGAACCTCGAATACATCGACCAGACTACCAACCAACGCTACTACCCTTACGTCATCGAACCTGCTGGCGGCCCAGACCGCATCATGCTCGCGTTCCTCTCCGACGCCTTCACCGAGGAGGAAGTGAACGGCGAGGAGCGCACCGTCCTCAAGCTCCACCCGCGCATCGCGCCGATAAAAGCCGCCGTCTTCCCGCTCTCCAAGAAGGAGCCTGTCTCCACCGTCGCCCGCGAACTTTACGACGACCTCAAGGGCGACTACCGCATCTTCTACGACGACTCCGGCTCCATAGGCCGCCGCTACCGCCGCCAGGACGAGGCGGGGACGCCGTTCTGCGTTACGGTCGACTTCGACACGATGGACGACAACAGCGTAACCATCCGCGATAGGGACACCATGCAGCAGGAGCGTATACCGCTCGCGGCTGTTCGGGAGCGGTTGCAGAAGCTGATCTCAGGCTAGGAGGCGGGCCCGTGCCGGTGGAGGTCATCGGGATCGACCACGTCTACGTGGCGGTACGAGACATGGAGAGATCCGAGGAGTTCTACGATCGCGTGATGGCCGTACTAGGATTCCGGAAGCGGCAAGGAACCATAGGCGGAGACCCCCACTTTTTCTATTACGGTCGCCATTTCGCCTACTCGCTGAGACCCGCAAGGGAAGGAACTCCTAACCACGACCCCTACGCGCCAGGGCTCCATCACTTCTGCTTCAGGGTGGTGGACGAGGAGGCCGTGGACCGGGCGGCGAGCGAACTGGCTGAAGCAGGCGTGGAGGCCACGGAGCCTCGCTACTACCCGGAGTACGGCCCGGACTACTACGCCACGTTCTTCGAGGACCCGGACGGGATAAGGCTTGAGGTGATGAACTTCCGGGAGCTGAGGCGCAAGATCATGTACGACTGGGAGACGAGGGAGGTCAGGGTACCGGGAAAATTTTACTCTCCCCGGCCACCACACCGAAGTGCCGAAGGTCCAGGGTGAGAACCTTGCCACCGTTGCGCTCGGCGCAGGAGATTACGCTCGCGTCCGCGAAGCCCAACGGTAGATCCTCGTAGCGCCTGACGAGTTCCCTGACGCGAGGAAAATCCTTCTCTCCGCAATCCAGCGTGAAGCCACCGGAATCCATATCGTGGAGAAAACTTTCGAGAGCCTCTACCCTCAGTCGCGTCTCGATCATGTAGGCGCATTCGGAGAGTATTCCGGCTGGAACGAGATATGGCCCCCGGTCCTCATACAGAGCGTCCTTGACTCGTTCGTGATCTTTATCCAGCCGATTCAAGAGCGCGAAGAGCCCCGAAGTGTCCAGGGTTATCAGCGCTGGCTCCATGCCGCATGGAGCCAATCTTCGGAGTTTTCGCCGGAGAGATCCTTGTCTTCTCCAACTCCTACCGAACGCAATCGGGGACGCTCCCTGCGGTCCAAATACTCTTCGAGAGCTTTTCTAAGCACCTCCGCCCGCGGCTTATTCTCAACCCGAGCAACTTCTTCGAGAGCCCTACGCAAGTCTTTTGTCAGATATACAGTAGTCTTCTCCATCATACGATCAGGATACCATACGTTATACGCCATATAAAAATAGGAGATTACGGATGACCGACACAAAACCCGTAGCGTTGTGGTGCGTGCCACGCTCGATCTCCACCGCCTTCGAGCGCGTGTTCGTGGAGCGCGACGACTTCGAGGTTCTGCACGAACCGTTCTCCGCTTCCTACTACTACTCGGAGGATCGCCTCTCCGAACGCTACGCCGACAAAGCGCCGAA
>JACCZN010000250.1 GCA_013695915.1 Rubrobacter sp. | reverse complement strand
TCGCGGCTTTTGTAGTTCGGGAGTCGTATTTGTCTTTTCCGACTCCCGACTCCCGAAGCGAGCGAAGCGACGCGCCTCCCGACTCCCGGGCCCACCAGAGATGGCATCATTTACCCGGATTCCGTATAACTGGTCGAGGTCAGTAGCGGCCCACGAGCAGCCCGCCGTCCACGGTCAGGACCTGGCCGGTGATGTAGCGGGCTCCCTCCGAGGCCAGAAAGACCGCGACATCGGCGATGTCCTCTGGCTCCCCGGGACGTCCGAGGGGTATGAAGTCCGCTGCCGCCTCCAGCCCCTCAGGGCCGAGCGAGTGTTCCCTGGAGAGGGCCTGGGCCGTCCGTATGTAACCGGGGGCGAGCCCGTTTACCCTGACCCTGTCCCCGGCAAGTTCGACGGCCAGGGCGCGTACGAGGCCCACCACGCCGGCCTTCGCCGCGGAGTAGTGTGCGTGCTCGTCCCAGCCGTAAGCGGAGCCCATTATGGAGGAGAGCGCGATCAGGCTTCCCCGTCCCGCGGACCTCATGGCGGGAGCAGCGGCCCGGAAGACCCGCATCACGCCCTTCAGATCCACGTCCATAAGGTCGTCCCACCTCTCGTCGGTCAGCTCCCCGATCGGGACCCGGCGGGCGATACCGGCGTTCGCGACGACCGCGTGCAGCGGCCCGTGACGGTCCTGTACACCGGAGATCAGGTCATCGACCTCCCCGGTCTGCGTCACGTCCAGGTAGTGATACTCGGCCTCACCGGAGCCTTCCCGGATGCCGGCCGCGACCTCTTCACCTTCCCTCTCCAGTACGTCCGTCACTACAGAGCGGTACCCGGCAGCGGCGAACGCGCGGGCGGTGGCCGCGCCGATGCCGATGCCCGCGCCCGTGACCAGGACCGTAGGTCTCTCCATCTCTCTCCTATCTCCCGGGGTCTACAGCATCACGTCGCCGGAGTTTGGGCCGAGCGTCTGGCCCACGTAGAGCGCCGCGGCCTCCGAGGCGAGAAAGGCTACAGTCTCGGCGACCTCCCGCGGCTCTCCGAAGCGCCCGAGCGGCAGCTCGGCGGCCTTTGCGCTCCGCCACTCTTCGGAGAGGCCGAGCACCAGCTCCGTGTTTATCGGCCCGGGCGCCACGGCGTTTACCCGGATGCCCTGTGCGGAGACCTCCCGGGCGAGCGCTTTCGTGAGCCCGATTATGCCGGCCTTGGCGGCGCTGTAGTGGGAGAGCTCGATGCCCCCGATCTGGCCGAGTTGCGAGGCGATGTTTACCACGACCCCGGAGCCCCGGGAGAGCATGCCGGGCAGCACGGCCCGCGTACAGAGGAACGTGCCGCGCAGGTGCACGGCCAACATCCGGTCGAAGTCCTCCACGGTTAGGTCCACGAAGCGCCGCTGCTGCGCGATCCCGGCGTTGTTCACCAGCACCCCGGGCGGACCGTAGGCTTCTTCGGCCCTCGACACCATCCCCTGCACGTCCTCCGGGACGGAGACGTCGCCGGGGGCCGCTACCGCCCCGCTCCCGGACTCCCGTATACCGGCGGCGACCTCCTCCGCAGCCTCCGGGCTCAGGTCGTTGACCACTACGCGGTCGCCGTCCTCCGCCAGCCGTTCGGCGACGGCGCGCCCGATACCGTTTCCGGCCCCCGTGACGAGGGCTACCCGCGTACCCGCCGAACTCATTCGCGACCTCCCTTACACGTGCGGGTGATTCGCCGCGAGACGCTCATCGCACGCGGGGTCCGACCACACCGCCGATCGTCTCGGCCTGGTTCGGGTCGGTTACGTTGCGGGTGCCGAGCATCAGGATGCCGGAGACGAGCACGGATATCGCACCTACGACAAATGCGGCGACCGTCATTTCCAGGCCCAGGGCGAGCGTGGCGCTCAGGAGCCCGGAGCCGGTGATCGCCCCGAGCGGCCCCATGGCGTTTACGAAGGAGGCTCCCGTGCCGCGCACCCGCGTGGGGAACGACTCGCCCATAAAGAACAGCAGCGCCGCGTACGGCCCGATAATAAAGAAGAGCCCGATGGTGTAGAGCGTCAGGACGACCGGCCCGGAGTCGGGACCGAAAAGCATCAGGGTGTAGGCGATGCCCGAGATGGTCCAGCCACCGGCGATTGTCAGGCGGCGTCCGATCAGGTCCCCGAGAAAGCCGTGCGTGAGGTAGCCGATGTAGGCGGCCGCGTTTGAGATCACGAGCACTATCAGCGCGCTGGAAAACTCCACCCCCTTACCCTCCGTAAGCACGGTGGTGCCCAGGACAGCGAAGACCTGGATGCCGATCCAGTTGGTGAGGAAGGCGAGGCTGAGGAAGATGGTGTGCCTCCGTATATCCGGCTCGAAGATCTGGCGCAGGGTAGACTCACCCGTGTTGGTTGGGTCTATGCCGTAGTCCCTCCCGAAGGCCCGGGCCTCGTTGCGCCGGCCCCGGCGTTCGAGCTTCCGGACCCGGGTCATGGCCTCGTACTTCGGGGACTCCCGGAGCCTCACGGCGAGGAATATGACGACTATGGACGGCACGGTGGCGAACAGGAAGGCCCCGCGCCACCCAATGAGCGGTATCAGGAGCGCCGAGACGCCCGAGGCGAGCAGCACGCCTATCGGCCACCCGCCCTGCACGAGGCTGTAGACGAGGCCCCGGCGCTTTATCTGGGTGCCGTAGAGCTCGTTGAGGTAGGTGGTGTTGACCGCCTGCTCGGAGTAGCCGAGACCGGCGATGCTGCGGACGACCGCCAAGTAGAGCGTGGTGAGCCCCGACGGCGTGAGCGCGGTGAGCCCGGAGCTCAGGCCCGCGCCGACGGTACAGACGATCAGGGACTTCTTGCGTCCGAAGTAGTCGAGCATTGGTCCGACCAAGATGGCCACGAAGAAGGTCCCTACGGCGACTATGGTTACCACCGCCGTACCCGTTGCGGGCGTCCACCCGAACTCGGCGGAGATCTCCGGGAGCAGCGTCCCGAAGAGTATGTAGTCGTAGACGGCGAAGGCCCAGGCGAGGAAGCATACGACCGAAGAGTAAATGACGGTGCGTCGCGAAACGTGCGTGTCGATGTGCGCGGTGTCGGTCCCCGGCTGGCCGAAGTTCTCCGGCAGCTCCCCGGAACCCTCTGTACCCCGGTTGTTCGGTGGCGTATCCACTCTAGTCGTCCTACCTTTCTACTCGCGGTGTACGGAACTCCTCGCGGATGACTCTGTCCGGTAGAGGATAAAGAGGCCCGGGCCTGCAGTAATTGGACGTCGGCACACATTTCCTCCGCGCTCCGGACCGCGCGGTTGTACCGGTGTCCGCCTCCTCGGTCTCCGGCCTTGACCTCTACACACCGCTCCTCTCCCCCACGGCTCCGAGCGGGACGGCGAAGGCCCCGCCGTGTGACCTTTCTCACCGCAAGCACCGTAATGTACGAGGCCACTTTTGTCAAACAAATAGCATTAGCAAATTTCACAGGGCAAAACATAAGGTGGAACTAGCGGAGACGGTACAATGGGCATTGGCTTAGGAGGCGGCTTGTTTGAGACGCAGAAGATCTACAAGACTTACGAGCAGATAGCACTGCGCATCAGAGAGGCTATTGCGAGCGGAGAGTTGAAGGTCGGGGAGCGGTTGCCACCGGAGGCGGAGTTGGCCCGGCAGTTCGGGGTCAGCAGACCCACGGTGCGCGAGGCTCTAAAGGTGCTCGAAGCTCTGAACGTACTGGAGAGTTCCACGGGGCCCGCTGGCGGAACGTACGTCAAGGAGTTGGATTACCTGGGGGTCGCGGACTATCTCAAGGACTCTTTGAGGTTGCTCCTGAGCGTAGAGGTTGTCACCCTTGAGGACTTGATCTCGGCGCGTGAGGCCATCGAGATCCCCGCGGTCGGGCAGGCTGCTCTAAAGCGCAACCAGGATGACCTGCATGCGCTCCTGAAGACCCTTGAAGAGGGCGAGGCAAAGGACTTCGACGCCCTGATCTCGGACCTCCCGTTCCACCGGGCTATAGCGGTAGCCTCCAAAAACCAGATATTCAGCCTCTTTATGAGCTCCATACACATGACAGTGCAGACCCTGACCCGGAGATACGTGATGCCCGAGGCGAAAGAGACCTCCCAGGCCCAGCACTGGAAGATCTACGAAGCTATCCTGAACGGGAACAAGGAGGAGGCGGAGGTTCAGATGAAAGAGCACTTACACTTCGCCTACCACGAAGTCTACCAGCAGGCAATCCCGAGAAGAGAGAGCTTCAAGGGGACCGGGCTGTCCTGAGCACCGGGACGCTCCGGGGACAGCCCGGAGTGCGCGGACACTCTACTCTTCCGGCATCCTCGCGCCCGCCCTTACGCGGTGGCCGAGACGGCGCGCTCCATGATAGCGAGCCCCTCTTCGAGCTCGGAGTCTGAGATGGCGAAGGGCATCAGGACCCGTATCACGTTCCCGTACTGTCCGGCGGTCAGGAGCAGGAGCCCGTCCTGAAGGGCGTTCTCGACCACCTGGGCCGTGCGCTCCTTGTCCGGCGTCTTGTTCTCCGCGTCCTTTACCAGCTCCATCGCGGCCATCGGTCCCCGGCCCCGGACGTCGCCGACGATCCCGGGGTGCCTGGCCTGGAGTTCGTGCATGGCGTCCATGACTCGCTCGCCCACCGCGGTGGCCCGGGAGAGGAGGTCCTCCTCCTCGAAGGCTTCGAGGACGCCGAGGGCGGCGGCGCAGGCCAGCGGGTTTCCGCCGTAGGTCGTGCCGAGGCCGCCGGGATGGACGGAGTCCATGATCTCGGCCCTCCCCGTCACGCCGCCGAGCGGCATCCCGCCGGCGAGGCTCTTAGCCGTCGTGAGGAGGTCCGGGGCCACCCCCGAGTGCTCGATGGCGAACATCTTCCCCGTGCGCCCGATGCCCGTCTGGACCTCGTCCGCGATCAGGACTATCCCGTGCCGGTCGCAGAACTCCCGCAGGCGCTGGAGGTAGAAGTCCGGGAAAGGAATAAAACCACCCTCGCCCGAGACCGGCTCCACGATGACCGCCGCGAGGCTCTCCGCGTCCACCCCCCCGATGAGGCTCTTCTCCACGGCCTCGAAGCAGTTGCCCCGGCAGCCGCCGGAGCAGTCTCTGCCGACCGGGCACCGGTACGGGTACGGCGCCGCGACCCGGTAGACCTCGGGTGCAAAGGGACCGAAGCCCTTCTTGTACGGCTCTACCTTGCTCGTCAGCGACATGGCGAGGAGCGTCCGGCCATGGAAGGCGTTCTCGAAGGCCAGGACCCCATTTCGGCCGGTGTAGGAACGCGCGATCTTGACCGCGTTCTCCACCGCTTCGGCCCCGGAGTTGACGAACATCGAACGTTTCTCGAAGTCGCCCGGCACCAGCGCGTTCAGCCGCTCGGCGAGCTCCACGTAGCTCTCGTAGTGGTTGACGTAGAAGCAGGTGTGGGTGAACTTCTCTACCTGGGCCTTTATCCGCTCGACGACCCGCGGGTCCGTGTGCCCCACGTTCAACACCCCGATGCCGCCCGCGAAGTCTATGAACGTGTTGCCGTCAACGTCGGTAAGAAGCGCCCCGTGCGCCTCCTCGACAAAGACGGGTGTGGCGATACCGATGCCCTCGGAGACCGCAGCCTTGCGCCGCTCCATCAGCGCCCGGCTGCGGGGGCCCGGTATCTCCGTCTTTATCCTCGTCGAGTCCAGCATCCCTCACCTCTTCTTCCGACTCTTATCCCTTCCAGTATACTCGCCGGCCAGCCGGTCGGGAAAGCGCCCACACGAGCAGGTACCGCACCTCCGGCGTGTGACGGCGGTCCCTCGGTTGAGGGAGGAACTCTATCTTATGGGGGTTATGGGGAGCTTTCTTGCAGCCTTCCGGTACGCTCCAGCACAGGGGAGGCGAGGCCTCATCGTACCTGCTCCGCACCGGTCCCCGGTAAGCCCTCGTCTGGGGCACGGTCTACGGACCCGTGCCCCGCCGGTGAGTGTGGACGGGATGCTGGTCAGTGTCCCTGGCAGGTCGGCGGGTGGGCGCGGCCCTCGGGGAAGAGGTCCTTGTGGATCACGGCGTGGACGCCCTTGGTCATATTCACTACCTGGGAGACTTCGAAGTCTATGCCGATGCTCGCCAGGGAGTAGGCATCCTCGGGGCGGAGCTCCTTTGTCTGGCTTAGGAAGGATACGGTCTCCCTGACGGCCTCCTTCATCGCCTCGTCGAGGTCCTCGTCTATGCCGGTGACGATGTATGCGTCCCCGGTCTCGCCCCACGGGTTCTTTAGCAAGGGTACCCGCTCCTCTTCGAGGCGCTCCTGCTTGTGGAGGATGACCTGGAAGGTCGGTGTCAGGGAGCTCTCTATAGCGGTGAGGCTTACCTCGCCGTTGCCCTGCGCGGAGTGGCCGTCGCTGGTGTAGAGCAGGGCTCCGGGCACCTGCACGGGGTAGAAGGCGGTCGTCCCCGCGGCCATCAGACGCTTTATGTCGAGGTTGCCGCCGTAGATACCCGGCGGTACGGAGTTGACCTGCTCGGAGGTGTCCGGTGCGACACCCACGATGCCCATGAAAGGATTGAGCGGCACCTCGATGCCGTAGCCAGCGGGGAAGAGCCCGACGTTGCGCTCGAGGTCGAACTGGATCAGGTTCCCGTAGTACTCCTTGCCCTCCAGAGGGTACTCTTCCGGCAGAGAGCCCCGGCCATGACGAGAGGAGTTAACCCCGTAGGCGACCCGAGGCAGGACGTCGAGGCAGCGGACCTCCAGCCAGTCGCCCGGCTCGGCGCCCTCCACGGCGACCGGGCCCGTTACCACGTGCGGCCCCTCTCCGAGCTGCTCGATCTCCTCGTAGACCATTAGCTGGTCGTCCAGGATCTCCTCCCGCGGGACGCCCCGGTTGGCGAAGAAGGAGTAGGGGTCACCCTGGTCGGGCAGTATCCCCTCGTGCGAGATCTGCTCCATCGTGACGAGGTCTCCGCTCTTTACCGTCATAACAGGCTCGGCGTCCCGGTTGGGCAAGAACCCCCAGCTGATGACCTCCGGGCTGTCGGAGGCGAGGAAGTGACTCTCGCCTCCGGGGACGTAGCTGCCGGTGGTGTTGCCTCCCTCGCTGAGGTGGCTGGCGGAGCTCCGCGTCTCCACCGCCCCGGCCGACCTCGCGAGCACCCCGCCGAATGCTAGTGTCCCGGCAATGCTACCGAGCCTCAACAGAAACTGACCACGACCGAACCTGTCCCGCAAAAGCAGGTGCGTCATTCTTTCCTCCCGAACCGGACCTACCGGCATGCTCGTAGCGATGAGTAGTGTAGCTAGAGTCAACCGTATGCGGGGTCCCGCCGCGTTGGCCGCCGGGGCATCAGGTGTCGGAGTTGCTTCGGCTCGTGGAGGTGGTCCGGCCGTGGCGGAGCAGCACTATCTCCGGCGCACCCTACCGGCTCCTCTCTATACCTCCCAGCGAGACGTACTTGACGTCCACGAACTCGTCTATCCCGTAGCTGCCGCCCTCGCGCCCGAAGCCGGACTCCTTTACGCCGCCGAACGGGGCCTGCGCCACGGAGGGCATGCCGTCGTTGGCACCGAGGATGCCGTACTCCAGCTCCTCGGCGAGCCGCAGGACTCGGCCCACGTCACGGGTGAAGTAGTAGGCTGCGAGGCCGTAGACGGTGTCGTTGGCGCGTCTTATGACCTCCTCCTCGGAGGTGAACGGGAGGAGCGCCGCGACCGGCCCGAAGGTCTCCTCGCGGGCGAGGAGCATGGAGTCGTCGGCGTCCGTGAGCACCGTGGGCCGGTAGAAGTTGCCTCCCGGACCCGAGCCGTTGGCCCGCTCCCCGCCGAGGGTCACCGCCGCGCCCTTCTCCCGGGCGTCGGCGACGTGGCGCTCTACCTTTTCGAGGGCTCCCGGCCCGATGAGCGGCCCGACCGTTACGCCCTCATCGAGTCCGTCTCCGACCTTCATCCCCGCGAGACGCTCCGCGAGCTTCCCGGCGAACTCGTCCTTTACACCCTCCTGGACAAAGATGCGGTTGGCGGCGACGCAGGTCTGGCCCATGTTGCGCATCTTGGAGGCCGTGGCGTGCTCTACCGCCGCCTCTATATCCGCGTCCTCGAACACGATGAACGGCGCGTGGCCGCCGAGCTCCAAGGAGAGACGCTTCATGGTATCCGCGGCCTGGCGCATCAGGAGCTTGCCGGTCTCCGTTGAGCCGGTAAAGGAGAGCTTCCTCACGCGCCGGTCCTCCATTACGGCGGAGGTTATGCCGGCGGCGTCCAGGCCGGTTACGACGGAGAGGACGCCCCGCGGTAGCCCGGCCTCCTCGAAGACTCCGGCAAGCTCCAACGCCGAGAGGGGCGTTAGCTCGGAGGGCTTTATTACCATCGTGCAGCCCGCGGCGAGCGCCGGGGCGAGCTTGCGCGTGATCATGGCCGCCGGGAAGTTCCACGGGGTGATGGCCGCCGTCACCCCCACGGGCCGCTTTATGACCAGAATGCGTTTGTCGGGCGAGGAGGAGGGGACGGTCTGGCCGTAGACCCTCTCCGCCTCCCCGGCGAACCACTCCACGAAGGAGGCCGCGTAGGCTATCTCCCCGCGCGCCTCGAAGAGGGGCTTGCCCTGCTCCAGCGTCATCACCCGGGCGAGGTGCTCCTTGCGCTCGTGCATGAGGCGGGCCGCCGCGCGCAGGATGCCGGAGCGGTAGGCGGCGGTCGTCTCCGCCCACTCCCTCTGCGCGGCGCTCGCCGCGTCCACGGCCCGCTGCATCTCCTCCCGTCCCGCGTCGGGCAGCTTCGCGAGCGCCTCGCCGGTCGCGGGGTTGGTCACCTCGAAGGTGCCGCCAGTGGCAGTCTCCTCCCACGCACCCCCGACGAACAGCTTCTCTATGGTCGCGGTCATCCTCTCCTCCTCGGTCGCTCTCGGCTGGCAGCTACAGTCTACTGCGGCGGGCTCTGTAGCCGCCGCTCCCAGTCCTCGGCGCTCTCCTCTTCCGGGGACCTGCGGGTCAGGAGGCTCACTACCACGAAGACCACGAGGCTCGCGAGCATCCCGTAGATGATCGGGGTGTTCGCAAACAGACCGTCAACTACCATAAAGGTCACTACGACCACGCTGCCCACGAGCATGGAGACGAGGGCACCGAGGCCGGTCGCCCGGCGCCAGAAGAGCGCCCCGATGATAGGTACGAAGAGCGCGCCGCTCAGGAGGTTGTAGGCTACCGTGAGGGCGCCAACCACGTCCTGAACTACGAGCGAGACCCCAACCACTACCACCCCAACCGCGAAAGTCGCGATCCGGCTGGCGAGGACCCGATCGTGCCCGCTGCGGGCCATGAAACCAGCGTAGATGTCGTTGGCGATTATGGTCGAGGAGGCCAGCAGGGTAGAGCTCGCGGTCGACATGACCGCCGCGAGCGCCGCGGCAAGGACTAGCCCCGTGAGCCCCACGGGCAGTACGGCGTTCGTGACCTCGGCAAAGGCGTTGTCCGCCTCGGCGAGGTCCGGGAGTAGGACCTGGGCCGCCGTGCCGATGAGCGCCCCGACGACACCGTAGGCCAGGCAGTAGAGGCCAGCGGCGATGCCGCCCCACCGCGCGACACTGCCCGAGCGGGCCGTAAAGACCCGTTGCCAGATGTCCTGGCCGACCATGATGCCGAAAAAGAACAGCAGGAGGTAGGCGAAGATGGTCTCCCAGCCGATGGCCGTGAGGCTGAAGTAAGACTCCGGCAGGGCCTCCCTCATCCCTGAGAACCCGCCGGCCTGCGACACCGAGAGTGGGAGCAGCACAAAGAAGATACCGACGGTCATGACGCCGAACTGGAGTATGTCCGTCAGGGTAATGGACCACATACCGCCGGCGACCGAGTAGAGGACTACTATCCCGCCGGAGATCAGGATCGCTGGCACCGGCGGAATACCTAAGACCACATCGAAGACCGTGCCGATGGCGATGGTCGCCGTGACCGCCACCATCAGGTCGTAGACGGCGATGATGATGGCGCTTATCAGGCGCGAGTAGCGCCCGTAGCGGATGCCCAGGGTCTCTGCAACGGTGTAGACCCCGAGCCTGGAGAGCCGGTTCGAGAGCAGGAGGCCGAGAGCCAGGATGCCGAGCCCGAGCGCAAAGACGAGCCACATGCCCGAGATCCCGAACTGGTACCCGAGGCTCACGCCACCGATGGTAGACGCGCCGCCGAGGACCACGGCGCTCAGGGTGCCTATGTACATGAAAGGCCCGAGGCTCCGCCCGGCCACCAGGTAGTCCTCCGCGCTCCGAGCGCGCCGGAGGCCCCAGTAACCGGCCCCGATCATGGCGGCGAAGTACGCCGCTATGACCAGGTAATCGAGGACGCTACCCAACGCTGTCCCCGCCCACCGCCGGGTCCAACGCAGAGGCTCTCTGGAGCGCGATCATGCTCAACAGCTCGTGGGCCACGTTGGCCGCGAGGAAGGCGGTGATCTCCGCGGGGTCGTATGCCGGGTAGACCTCCACGACATCGCAGCCTACGAGGCGGAGCCCGGAGAGGCCCCGGACGAACTCCTGGGACTCGCGGCTGGTGAAGCCGCCGATCTCGGGCGTGCCCGTGCCGGGTGCGTACGCCGGGTCCACGAAGTCCACGTCGAAGGAGACGTAGACCTTCGCGTCCCCCACCCTCTGCCGGATGCGCTCGATGGTGGAGGGTATCCCGGTCTCACGGACCTCGTCGGTGGTGATGACCTCGAAGCCCATCTCCCTGGAGTCCTCGATGTCCGCGGGTTCGTAGAGTGAGCCCCGCATCCCGACCTGTATCGAGCGCCCGGTGTCGAGCAGACCCTCCTCGACGGCCCTTCTAAAGGGCGTGCCGTGAGTGTGCTGCTTGCCGAAGTACGAGTCCCAGGTATCGGCGTGGGCGTCGAACTGCACCAGCGCGATCGGGCCGTGGACCGCTGCCGCGGCCCGCAGCTCCGGCAGCGCGATGGAGTGGTCGCCGCCGAGGACTATCGGGAGTGTTCCAGAGCGGTGAAGCTCCTCCAGCCCGGCACCTATCCGCTCGTAGCTCTCCTCGATGTAGCCGGGGACCACGGGCACGTCGCCGTAGTCTATGACCGAGAGGTGGTCGAAGACCTGGACCCCGAGCGACGGGTTGTACGGCCGCAACAGGTGCGAGGCGGCCCGGATGCCCGCCGGTCCGAACCGGGCCCCGGAGCGGAAGGTCGCACCCGTGTCGAACGGTGCCCCGACCACCGCAACGTCGCTGTTCGGGAGGTCCTGATTGTGCGGCAGGCGCATGAAGGTGCGGATGCCGGAGAAGCGCGGCGTCTCGAACGAGTTCGCTGGACGGTAACGGGGCCCTTCGGCCACGGAGATCACCTCCGGTTCGTCTGGGGTCTGTTCTCTCTGCGGCAGTCCGCGAACCCTACAGGGCCTCTACGGCCTCCGTCAGGGTGCGGGCGGCGAAGGAGAGGTCTTCCTCGTCTATGTTGAGTGGCGGGGAGAGCGTTACCACGTTGTTGTAGCCGGCGACGGTGTCGCCGTTCTTGCCGACGAGGAGTCCCCGCTCCTTGCAGCCGGAGACCACCTTCGCGACCTTCTCGGGGGCGGCGGGCCGCCGGCTCTCCCGGTCCTCGACCATCTCGATGCCGAAGAGGAGGCCCTTGTGACGGATCTCGCCTACGTTCGGGTGAGCCTCCAGGGTGGAGACCTCCCGACGGAACCGTTCGCCCATGACCGCCGAGCGATCGGGCAGCTCCTCCCGCTCCATGATCTCCAGGTTCTTCAGGGCGAGGGCGCAGGCGGCCGGGTTGCCGCCGAAGGTATTTACGTGGCGGAGGCCGTCGTACTCCTCCGTGCCCTTGAAGGACTCGAAGATCTCGCGCTTCACCGCGGTCGCCGAGAGCGGCAGGTAACCGCTGGTTATGCCTTTCGCCATGGTCACGATGTCGGGCGAGACACCGTAGTGCTGGTGGCCGAAGGGCTTGCCGGTCCGGCCGAAACCGCAGATCACCTCGTCGGAGATGAGGAGCGCACCGGTATCGGCGCAGACCTCCTCTACCTCCTTCATGTAGCTCTCGGGCGGCACGAGAATGCCCCCGCCGGTGATGACGGGCTCCATGATCACACCGGCCACGGTCTCCGGTAGCTCCCAGTTTATTACCCGCCCTATCTGCCGGGAGCACTCCGAGTTGCATGCGGGACGGTCGGCGCAGAACG
>JACCZN010000244.1 GCA_013695915.1 Rubrobacter sp. | reverse complement strand
CGAGCACCCTGTACGGGGCGGCGAGCGGGGCTCTCGCCGGGAGCCTCGTTGCCGTGGCCTTGTTTCAACTTCTATGAAAGGTAGAGGCTTGGAGATAGAGGAGATGGTTGCGGCCGCGGAGCGAGCGGCCGGGAGGGCCTACGCACCGTACAGTAACTTCAGGGTCGGAGCGGCGGTGTTGACGGAAGGAGGCGCGGTCTACACGGGATGCAACGTGGAGAACGCTTCCTACGGGCTTACCGTGTGTGCCGAGCGCAACGCGGCGGCGGCTATGGCCCTCTCCGGGGCTCGCGAGATACGGCGGGTAGCCATAGTAAGCCCCGATGCCTCACCGGTCTTTCCTTGCGGGGCCTGCCGTCAGGTCCTGCAAGAGTTTGGTTGCAAAGAGGTCGTGGTGCGGGAAGCCTCCGGCGTGCGGCGCTACCCGTTCAGCGAGATACTACCCCACGCGTTCGGATCGGAGTCCCTGTGAGCGAGCAGGTAGGGGAGACCCTGAATAGCGGCTTCGTAGCGGTAGTGGGCCGGCCGAACGTCGGCAAGTCGACCCTCGTGAACCGGCTCGTGGGCCATAAGGTCTCCATCACCTCTCCCCGGGCGCAGACGACCCGGAGCCCCGTGCGCGGGGTTCGGAACGGGCCCGGGTACCAGGCCGTCTTTATAGACACCCCGGGCTCCCAAAAGCCGCGTGACACGCTCCGCAGCCGCATGCAGGAGCAGGTGGTAGACAGCCTCTCCGGCTCGGACGTGGTCCTGTTCGTCCTCGACGCCTCGGACATGGAGCGCGGCACCGTGGGACGGGGCGACCGGTACGTGGCGGAGATGGTCAAGGGTTCTTCGACGCCGGTGGTCGCCTGCATCAACAAGGTAGACCTCCTCGGTAAGGATGAGGAGGCGCTGCCCGTGGTCAGGTCGGTCTCGGACCTCGGGGAGTGGGAGGACGTCTTTCTCCTGAGCGCCACCGAGGGGACCAACGCGGGTCCGCTCATGGAGGTCGTAACCGGGCTGCTGCCCGAAGGACCACAGTACTTCCCGGAGGGGATGACCACCGACTACCCGGAGTCCCTGATCCTGGCGGAGTTTGTCCGGGAGAAGGCCCTGGCCGCGCTCAGGGAAGAGGTACCGCACGCCATCGCGGTGGAGATAGACGAGGTCGAGCGAAAAGATAGCGTCACCGTAGTCTACGCCCTGATCCACGTGGAGCGTACCTCGCAGCGCATGATAGTGCTCGGAAAGAACGGCCAGACCATAAAGCGCATCGGCACCGAAGCCCGGAAGGACGTGGAGCGGCTGCTCGGGACCAGAATATACCTTGACCTAAACGTGAAGGTGACGCCGGGTTGGAGGAGTGACCGCAAGTTCCTGGAGCGGCTAGGGTTATAATACCTGCCGTCGTAGTACGAGGCTCGGAGGGAGAGCTACCGGTGGCCATGAGGGTGCGGGAGTTTGCAAAGACCGTAGACCATACGCTCCTGAGACCGGATGCCCGGGAGGAGGAGGTGGTGCGCCTCTGCAAGGAGGCTGCGCGCTATCACTTCGCCGCGGTCTGTGTGCTGCCGTGCTACGTGCGGCTAGCCGCCAGGAAGCTGCGGGGTGTGGACGTCAAGGTGGCGACCGTGATCTCCTTCCCCTTCGGCGCGGATACGGCTGCGGTGAAGGGTGCGGCCATACGTGACGCCATAGCCGGTGGTGCCTCGGAGTTGGACGTGGTGATGAACATCTCCAAGTTCCTCTCCGGGGAGTTCTCCTATGTAGCCGACGAGCTGTCGAGCCTCAACGGTGAGGTCAGCGCCGTGGCGATGAACAACGGCCTCAACGACGTGGTCCTGAAGGTCATAGTGGAGGCCGCCTACCTCCCGGACAACATGAAGCGGCTCGCCGCCCAGATGGTCGCCGCCAGCGGGGCCGACTTCGTGAAGACCTCGACCGGTTTCGGACCCGGGGGCGCCACTGTTGAGGACGTGACCCTGCTCCGGCAGGAGTCTCCCGAAGGGCTTGCGGTAAAGGCCTCCGGCGGCATCCGGACTCTGGGGGAGGCTCTCGACCTCCTGAACGCCGGAGCCTCGCGGCTCGGGATGAGCTCCAGCGTGGCGGTTATGGAAGAGGCCGAGGGTGGCGCTCTACAAGAGTAAGGGCATAGTGCTGCGCTCGATCCGGTACGGTGAGGCCGACAGGATACTGGACCTCTACACCCACGACTACGGTATGGTGTCGGCTATTGCGAAGGGCATCCGGCGTACCAGGTCGCGTTTCGGCGCCCGCCTCGAGCCGCTCTCCTGCGTGGACGTCATGGCCTACAGCGGACGGAGCCTGGACACCGTTACCCAGGCGGAGGTCCTGCGGAGCTTTCACGGTGTCCGCGAGCACCTCGGACGTCTGGAGGCCGCGGGCAGCATGGTCCGCAACGTCCGCGCCCTCTCCGGGGGTGACGAGGGAGACCGCCGGGTCTTCAACCTCCTGTACCGCAGCCTCGAGACGCTGGAGGAGCGCGGTGCAGGCTTCAAGAGCGTGGAGGCGGCCTTCGGCCTGAAGCTCGCGACGCTGGCCGGCTACGCCCCGGAGCTCGAAGCCTGCATGAGCTGCGGCGCGAGCCTCGAAGGGACCGAAGGTCTCCTGTACTACGCCCCGGTACTCGGCGGCATACTCTGTGCCGACTGCCGCGCGGAGACCGCGGAAGCTTTCCCGCTACCCCCCGGAACGCTCTTCGGGCTCCGTTCCCTGGTCTCCGGGCCCGTAAAGCAGGCCGTCCTGGAGGAGAGGCTCGAGGAGAGCGCCCGCCGGGTTGTCGGGGCTCACATACTGGCCCACGCGCCGGCCGCCACCTCGCTCGAACCGCGGCCGCGGGTCCGGCCGGCGTGAGTTCGACCGCCAGCGGTTGGGCCTGCCGGGAGACCGCGGGCCGGGCGAGGCCGGAGCCCCCGGACGGTGTGCGGAACGAGTTCCAGAGAGACCGGGACCGCATAATTCACGCCAAGGCCTTCCGGCGGCTCATGCACAAGACCCAGGTCTTTATCTCCCCGGACGGGGACCACTTCCGCACCCGACTGACCCACACGCTGGAGATGATGCAGGTCGCGAGGACCATAGCCCGCGCCCTCGGTCTGAACGAGGACCTGACGGAGGCTATCTCCCTTGGCCACGACCTCGGCCACACGCCCTTCGGACACACCGGGGAGGAGGTGCTCGACCGGCTGCTCTCCCGCTACGGGCGCAGCTTCCAGCACAACGAGCACTCCCTGCGGGTCGTGGACGTGCTGGAGAAGAGGGGGGCGGGGCTGAACCTCACGCACGAGGTGCGCGATGGGATCCTGAACCATCGGGGCAGCGGCTACCCGGAGACCCGGGAGGGCGAGGTGGTCCGCATCTCCGACCGTATAGCCTACGTAAACCACGACGTGGACGACGCTCTGCGAGCCGGCGTGATCTCCCCGCGGGACCTGCCAGAAGGCCCGATCTCGGTGCTCGGCCAGGCGATGAGCCAGCGGATAAACACCCTCGTTCGAGACATGATCTCGACCTCCCGGAAGCGCGGGGAGGTCGCGCTCTCAGAGCCTGTCCGGCAGGCCCTGATCGAGCTGCGGAGTTGGCTCTTCGCGAACGTCTACCGTAACCCCCGGTCGCGGGAGAACGCCAGGGCCGATGAGGTCATACAGGGGCTCTTCGAGTACTACCTGGAGCACCCCGAAGAGCGCACGAAGAGCGACCCGGACCCCATCGTGGAGACCATGGACTTCCTCGCCGGTATGACCGACCGCTACGCCCTCACCACCCACAACCGTCTCTGCATGCCGCGGGGAGACGTAATATAGGTCCCGGCCTGCGCGGCTCTTCGAGTACTATTAGAGAGAGCCGGGAGCAGACGCCAGACAGCCACGGAAAGACCTGGAACGCTTGAGGATATCGCCACGGAGCATAGAAGAGGTCCGGGAGGCTGCGAACATCGTCGAGGTCGCCTCCGAGTTCACCGCCCTCCGGCGCAGCGGCGCGCGCTTCACCGGCCTCTGCCCGTACCCGGACCACTCCGAGAAGACACCCTCCTTCAGCGTCAACCCGGACAGGGGCTTCTACTACTGCTTCGGCTGTCAGAAAGGCGGGGACGCAATAAAGCTCGTGAGCGAGCTCAAGAACCTCTCCTTCGTAGAGGCTGTCACCTACCTGGCAGAACGCTCCGGCGTGGAGCTGGAGATGGAGGGACAGTCCCCCGAGGAGACACGGGCCGCCCGGCAGAAGAACCTCCGCCGCCGGGCCAGCTACAAGGCCCTGGCCGCAGCCGCCGCCTACTACCACAAGTACCTCCTGAAGTCCTCGTCCGGCTCCGCAGCCGAGGCCCGGGATTACCTGAAGAACCGCGGTATGGAGCTTTCTACTATAGAAGAATTCCGGGTGGGGTACGCGCCGCCGCGGGGTTCGTCCGACCTCGTGGGGACGGCGCGGAGGGCTTCTCCGGAGCTGGACTGGCGGGCGTTCGAGGAGGCGGGTCTTCTCTCGCCGCGGGGTGGGGAGAGGTTTTCGGGCAGGATCTCCTTTCCCATCTCGGACCGGCGGGGCCGGATCGTGGGTTTCGGTGCCCGGGCTCTCGGGGATGCCGTGCCGAAGTACCTGAACTCTCCGGAGACCGAGCTCTTCAACAAGCGGGACCTGCTCTACGGTCTCCCCCAGGTGGCCGAGGGTATCCGCAAGGGGAACGCGGCGCTCGTCGTCGAGGGGTATACGGACGTGCTGATGCTCTACCAGGCCGGGATAGAGAATGCCGTCGCCACGCTCGGAACGGCTACGACCCCGGCTCACCTCAGGACCCTTAGCGGCTACGCCGACAAGATCTACCTGCTCTTCGACCCCGATGCCGCCGGCGAGAAGGCCATAGAGCGGGCCGCGGCCACGGCCTCCGAGCTGAAAGTGGACCTCCGGGTGCTCCGGCTCCCTCAAGACCCCGCCGACTGGCTTCTGGAGCATCCACCGGAAGAGTTCGCCGGCATGCTCGAAGGGGCCATGCCCGTGCTCGAGTACAGCATCCGCCGCATAACAGAGCAGACCCGGGGCGCCGACGCGGTAACTCGCTCGCGGGCCGTGCCTGAAGCGCAGAGCCTGATAAACGGCATCAAGGACCCCGTGCTGCACGAAGAGGCCATCCGGCTGGCGACCGAGGCTCTGGGCGTGGATCGGGAGACGCTCCGCGCCGGGAGAGAGGACCGGCCAGACACTTCCCGAAGCCCATCCGCCGCCCGGTCCTCCGGCCGCCGGATGGAGCGTTCGGGACCCTCCCGCGAACCGCTGCGTCATGCCGGGCGCCAGGTACTCGCCCTGATCCTGACCCGCCCCGACCTGACCGCGGAGCCACTCCGGAGCGGGGTTCACGCGGTCCCCCTGCCGGAGCCCCTGGTACTAGAGAGAGAGGACTTCGCCGAGGAGGATGAAGCGGCGCTCTTCTCCATCCTCCGGGACAACGCTGGGGGGGACCTCGGTGCTACCCTCGCGGACGAGCGAGCCCGCCCGCTCATGGACCTCATCAGCGCGCTCTCCGCGGAGGGGGAGAAGCTATACCCCTCCGCGGCCCTCGTGCGGGAGGTCTGGATCCGGCTCCGGGTGCTGCGCCTCGAACGCGATAAGAGAGACACCGCAGACTACGACCGCAAAGAACAACTCCACAGCGAGGTACAACTCTTCCAGAAGGCCCTCCGAGCCGTAGCCTCCTGAGACGAGGTCGCACCCCTATCTTGAAGCCGCACCCCGCGGACCTTATACTCTCCTGACGGAAGCAGTCCCCTGTAGCTCAATGGCAGAGCATTCGGCTGTTAACCGAAGGGTTGTAGGTTCGAATCCTACCAGGGGAGCTGGGTGCGGAGATTTCGCCCTCCGTGTAAAGGGTCCATAGCTCAGTTGGTTAGAGCACCCGACTCATAATCGGGCGGTCCCAGGTTCGAGTCCTGGTGGACCCACACCTTTTCACCCTCGCCCAGAGGGTGCCGAATACACTCCGACCGCGGAACATACTGCAAGATACCCTCAATCTCTCTACCTAATCCCGCACAACCCAACATATAGACCCCGCAATGCGCGCGCGCATCCACATGTAAGACAAACACCGCTGGCCCTGGGCGTCGGCACCTCTACCACAGAGGTCCTCGGAAGTTTGTTTATCTAGGGGTGCTGTACCCTTGGGGGGAGGGATGAAGGGGCCAAAGTACCCGAAACCAGCCCGTTTGGCGGCCGGGAATTGCGTGTTTTCGACCTTTATGCAAGACTTTCCGAAGTTGTGGGTCGAAGTGGAGCGTAATGGGAGGGAAGGACCCTGGCTCTTTTAGGAGAGTACGAGCATACCCTGGATGAGAAAGGGCGCCTGACTCTCCCCTCACGGCTTCGACCCTATTTCGAGGGCGGCATCGTCGTCACCAAGGGAGTGGACCGTTGTTTGTTCGCGTTTCCGCCAGAGGAGTGGGCGGCGTTCAAGGCGAATATAAAGGCCAACTCGGACCTTTCGGCGAAGGGGCGGCAGCTCTCCCGCATGTTCTTCTCGATGGCCTTCGAGGCTACTCTGGACCGGCAGGGGCGGGTGCTCCTGCCGCCGAAGCTCGCGGAGTACGCGGGTCTGGAGCGGGACGTAACGGTAGCCGGGGTCGACGATCGGCTGGAGATCTGGGACACCGGGGAGTGGAACCGGTACCTGACCGGGGCGGACGAGTCGTTCTCGGCCATCATCGAAGAGTTCGCCGGCCGGGAGTCCGGGGTTTGATGGCGGAGAGGCCAGCCCGCCACGTGCCGGTAATGCCGGACGAGGCTCTCGCGGCGCTGGAGCTCTCGGGGGAGGCTGGGGAGACGGTAGTGGACGCTACCTTCGGGGCCGGGGGGCACACCCGGCGAGTGCTCGCGGCCGTCGGTCAGGAGGGGCGGGTCGTCGGCGTGGACCGTGACCCCGAGGCTGCCGCCCGGGCGGAGAGCCTCGCGGCGGCGGACGCCCGGTTCTCGTTCAGGGGCGGTGCCTACGACGAGGCACTGTGGAGGATGGTAGAAGACGGCGAGAGGGTGGACGCGGTCCTGTTCGACTTGGGGCTGTCCAGCGATCAGGTAGACGAGGCCAGCCGGGGGTTCAGCTACGTCCACGATGGGCCTCTGGATATGAGGATGGACCCGGGGTCCGGGTCCCCGGCCGCGGAGTTCCTCAACGCCGCCGGTGGTGAGGAGATTTCCCGGGTCCTGACGGAGTACGGGGACGTACCGCGGGGCGAGGCCCGGAGGGTCTCGCGGGAGGTCGTCCGCCGCAGGCCGCTCTCGACGACCCGGGACCTCGCCGAGGCCGTGCGGTCGGCGGTGGGTTGGGTAGAGCGGGGCGGGAACCCGTCGAAGCGGGTGTTCCAGGCCGTGCGGGTCTACGTGAACGACGAGATGGGGAGTTTGCGGCGGGCGCTCGCTGCCACGGAGCGCTTGCTGGTACCTGGGGGGCGTCTCGCGGCGATAACCTTCCAGTCCGGAGAGGATCGCACCGTCAAGCGCTTCATCGCGGACCGGACCGGACGTTGTGTCTGCCCGCCGGACCTGCCGGTCTGTGTCTGTGGCGCCCGGCCTATCCTCCGCCGCGGTCCTGTGCGCCGGCCCTCCGAACGCGAGATAGAGGCCAACCCGAGGGCCGCTTCGGCCCGGCTGCGCGTGGCCGTCCGTACCGAGGAGCCGCTCGACGGGCGGGGTTCGGGCTGATGGCCGCGCCGGAGAGGAAGCGGTGGGAGGAACTGCCCACCCAGCCTCACCGGGGACCCGGTGAGGCTTCTCCGGGCGGGGCGAAAGGGCCGTCCGCGGAGAAGCGTCGGGTGCTCGGGGGGCGGAGATCCAGGGTCTTCTGCCTGCTGGTCGTGGTGCCGGTGCTGTTGATGTTGGGTAGCGTGTACACGCACGCGGTAGCCGACCGGCTCGGCTGGCAGGCTGCGGAGCTTGAGAGCCAGTACGTCCAGGCCGGGGTCGAGAGCGAGAACCTGGAGGTCAGCCTTACAGAGCTCTCGGCTCCAGAGAGAGTCCGGGCCTCCGCCTCCGGAGAGCTCGGCATGCAGGATCCGGTCGGCGAGTTGAAGGTCTACGGTAGCAACAGGGAGGACGGAACGGAGAATGCGGCATCGGGGACCGAGGGGGAGAGATCCAGGTAGAGACCACCGGTCCTCTCCGATGAGCTCTCGTAGTCGTCGGGGCCGGGGCCGGGAGAGCGGCGAGGTGCTGCAGCTACCCCGGGACCGGAGGCCCCGCGCCCGGAGTACGGTCGGGGGAGGCCCGGCGGTGAGCCGGGTCGGCCGGAGGCGGTTGCGCCTGGTCGCGGTGGCCGTGGCGCTGGCCGGCATCTTCCTCGGTGCGCGGGCCGCGCAGCTCAGCATCGTCGACTTCCAGGAGTTCCAGGCGCTCGCCGCGGAAGGGGCTGCGGGCGGACAGGAGCGCGTCGAGGAGCGTGGCGACATCCTGACCGCCGACGGACGCCAGCTAGCCACGAGCCTCCCGGCCTCCCGGGTGGTCGCCACGCCGTACCAGATCGAGGAGCCCGCGGAGGTCGCCGCGCAGCTCGAGGACGTGCTCGGCCCGGAGACCGGCATGGCGGCCTCCGGGATCGAAGAGAAGCTCACTACAAAGAACGGTTCCGGGGAACTCGCGGGCTACAGTCCCGTGGCCGAGGGCATCGGTCCCGAGGTGGCGCGGGAGATAGAGACCCTGGGTATAGAGGGGATCTCAACCGACCCGGACGCCGTGCGGGCGTACCCGCACGAGGACCTCGCGAGCCAGCTAACGGGACACCTGGGAGGTTACGGAGAGGCCTTCGGGGGCATAGAAGGGCACCATGACAAGACCCTGGAAGGCGGAGAGGACGTGAGCCTGACGCTCGACGCCGCCGTCCAGCAGGAGCTTGAGAGCTCTCTGGAGGAGGCCGTAGGGGAGAACGGCGCCGAGGGTGCTCAGGGGCTCGTCATGCGAGTGGACGACGGGTCGATAGTAGCCCTGGCCAACTCACCCGGCTACGACAACAACAACTACGAAGAGTCCTCGCCGGAGGAGCAGCGGAACAGGGTGCTGACCGACCCCTACGAGCCCGGCTCCACCTTCAAGGCCTTCACCCTGGCGGCGGCGCTCGAAGAAGGGAGCATCACGCAGGAGACCGGGTTCGTCGTGCCGGACTCCATAAAGGTCGCGGACCGGACAATAAACGACTCCGAAGAGCACGAGACCGAGCGGATGACCCCGGAGGAGATACTAGCCGAGTCCAGCAACGTCGGCACGGTAAAGGTAGCCCAGGAGCTCGGGGGGGAGGCGCTGGCCGAGCACACCCGGGACTTCGGATTCGGGGAGCCGACGGGCGTGGACCTCTACGGCGAGGACGCCGGCAACGTCCCGGCCTACCGGGACTGGAGCGGCTCCTCCATCGGCAACATACCCATAGGGCAGGGCCTCACCGCCACCCCCCTGCAACTCGCCGCTGGCTACGCTACCCTCGCTAACGGCGGCTTCCGCGTAACACCCCACATAGAGGACTCCGCAGGCAGCGAGGGGCGGGGAGAGCGGGTGATAAGCCGAAACACCTCGGATATAGTACGCGGGATGTTGCAAACCGTGGTCGACGACGGGACGGGCCAAATGGCCCAGATACCCGGCTACAGCGTAGCTGGCAAGACGGGAACCTCCCAGAAGGTCGACCAGGAGACCGGGACCTACGGCGGCGGGTACATCGTGTCTTTCGCCGGCTTCGCTCCCGCGGACGACCCCGAGTACGTTACCCTTATCGTGGTCGATGACCCCCAGGAGTCCATCTGGGGCGAGGTAGTGGCGGCCCCGGCTTTCCAGAAGGTCATGAGCTTTACCCTGAGTTACTCGAACGTCGTGCCGGACCGTCCGGGCCGCGAGGCCCGGGAGCCCGCGCAGCCACAGGAGACCGCCGCCGCGGGAGAGACGCCGTGAGGCCTCGCTCCCTCGGCGAGGTCGCCCGGGACCTCGGGGCCAGCCTCGCAGGTCCGGGGGTGGATGGATCCACCCTCGTGCGAGGTGCCGTCACCGACTCGCGGGCCGTCCGCGAGGGCGGCGGGGAGCTGTTCTTCGCCCTGCGGGGCCGGACGGACGGTGCGGACTTCGCCGGGGAGGCGCACCTGCGGGGAGCGGTAGCGACCGTGGCCCCGCGCCCGCTCTCCGTGCCGACGCTGGTCGTGGAGGCCCCGCTCGAGGCCCTGCAGGAGCTCGCGCGCCGGGAGCTCGACAGGGAGGACGCACCCCGGGTGGTCGGTATAACCGGGAGCGTCGGGAAGACCACCACTAAGGACGCGCTGGAGGCGATCCTGCGTTCCGCCGGAAAGCGGGTGTCGGCGACGGAGGGAAACTTCAACAACGAGATAGGGCTCCCGCTCACGGTCCTCGCCACAGATGAGAGGACCGAGGTCCTGGTGCTAGAGATGGGCGCGACCCACGCGGGGGACATATCTCACCTCTGCGGGATAGCGCCTCCCGGGGTCGGGGTCCTCACGGCGGTCTCGCCGGTACACCTCGACTCCTTCGGGGACCTCGAGTCGCTGGCCCGGGCCAAGGGCGAGCTCGCCCACGCGCTACCGGACGGCGGGGTGCTCGTGGCGCCTTCCGGTGCGCCGGAGAGCGCGACGGGCCCCGGCCGTGCCTCGCTGCGGCGTCTCGTCTTCGGGGAGTCCGCCGGGCTCCGGGCCTCGGGCGTCGAGGAGCTCGAGGACGGGCTCTCCTTTACCGTACACCACGGCGGGGAGACCGCCGGGGTCCGTTCGCCGGTCTTCGGGACGCACCTCGTCGAGCCTCTCCTGGCGGCCATCGGCGGCGGGCTTGCGCTGGGCCTCGGTCTGGAGGAGTGTGCCCGCGGGCTCTCGCGGCTGCGGCGGGCGGGGCTCCGGGGCGAGGTGTACCGGCTGCGGGACGACATACTCGTCTACGACGACTCCTACAACGCCTCCCCGGCAGCCACGATGGCCGTGCTCCGCTACGGCGCGGGGCAGGCCAGACGTGGGGGAGTGGACGGACAGACCTCCGGACGGCGGATGGTGGCGGTGCTCGGCGGCATGTTCGAGCTCGGCTCCGCGGCCCGGGAGTACCACCGGGAGGTGGGACGGCTCGCCGGGGAGCTCGGGGTGGACCTCCTGGTCTGCGTCGGGGACGAGGCCCGCTGGTACGCGGAGGAGTTCGGCGGGGAGGCGATCTTCTACGGGGATGCAGCGTCCGCCGGGGAGGATCTCGGCGGGCTCTTGAAGGCTGGGGACTACGTGGTGGTCAAGGGCTCTCGCGGCGTGGGCCTCGACGCCGTTACCGGCAGGCTGCGGGAGAGCCTGACCCTTGTTTAGCGTCGTCCTCGCGGCGGCGGTGGCCTTTGCCGTGACCATCGCCCTGGGCTCGAAGTTTATCGAGTGGCTCCAGGTCAAGAAGTACGGGCAGTTCGTGCGGGAGGAAGGACCCCAAACCCACCTGATAAAGTCCGGCACCCCGACCATGGGAGGGGTCGTGATGCTGGTGGGGCTCGTTG
Organism: Rubrobacter sp.; assembly: GCA_013695915.1. GTDB lineage: Bacteria > Actinomycetota > Rubrobacteria > Rubrobacterales > Rubrobacteraceae > Rubrobacter_A. The sequence goes on along the minus strand of JACCZN010000244.1, from coordinate 12,589 downwards.
CGGCTCTGGTGGTCGTGGCCCGGCCGAACATCGCTACGTTTACGACCCTGCTCCTGGTCGCCGCCGTGGCGGGCATCGGGCTCTACGACGACTGGCAGAAGATCTCCAAGAAGAGGAACGAGGGTCTCTCGGCCCGGTACAAGTTCCTGTTCCTGGGCCTCGCGGTCGTGGTGGCCGACATACTGGCCCTGCACTACGTGGGCGTGACGCAGAACGTGGTGATACCGGGGCTCGAACAGAACCTGGTGCTCGGGCCCGGCATCCTGGGGGTGGCGCTCTTCAGCCTCCTGATGCTCCTGGTGATCGTGGGTACCACCAACGCCGTGAACCTCGCCGACGGCCTCGACGGGCTCGCGGCGGGGGCCGGGGGGATCTCGCTCCTGGCCTACACGGCTATCGCGTTCATGGAGCGCCAGTACGACGTGGCTATTATCTGCGGCGCGATGGTCGGGGCGATAATCGGGTTCCTCTGGTTCAACTCCCACCCGGCGGAGGTCTTTATGGGAGATACGGGCTCGCTCGCCATCGGCGGGGTGCTGGCGGCGGCAGCGGTATTTACCAAGACCGAGCTACTCCTGCCGCTGATAGGCGGTATCTTCGTGCTGGAGGCGCTCTCCGTCATGATCCAGTACGCCTCCTTCAAGCTCACCCGCAAGAGGGTCTTCAAGATGGCGCCCATCCACCACCACTTCGAGCTGTCCGGCTGGCAGGAGAACAAGATAGTGGTGCGGTTCTGGATCCTGCAGTCCGCGTTCGCCACGGCGGGGTTCATGGTGTACTACGTGACCCTCTACCAGCACGGGGCGAGCGTATGAGGACCCTGGTCTACGGGCTCGGGGAATCCGGCACCTCGGCGGCCCGGGCCCTGCTCTCCCACGGCACGCCCCCCGCGGAGGTGCTGGCCGCCGACGCCGGGGACTCGGAGCGCCACCGCGAGGCCGCGGCGGAGCTCTCCGGTATCGGGATTGAGGCCCGGCTCGGCGCAGGCCCCGGCGTGCTCGGCGGCATCCGCCGGGTCGTGGCGAGCCCCGGTGTCCCGCCCCGCGACGCCGTGCTCTGGGCGGCGGCGCAGAGGGGGATACCGGTGGTCTCGGAGGTCGCTCTGGGCCTGGAGCTGCTCGGTCCCGGGGTGCGGGTGGCGGCCTTCACCGGTACGAACGGCAAGACCACGGCCGTGGACATGCTCCGCTCCGTCCTGGAGGCGTCGGGGGTGCCGCACGCCGTGGCGGGCAACTCGTGGGCGGCGCTCACCGGCCGTCTCTCCGAGGCCCGGGAGGCCGGGAACCTGGTGCTCGAGGTCTCCTCTTTCCAGCTACATTACCTGCGGGAGCCGGGCTTCGAGGTGGCGGCTCTCCTGAACGTGAGGCCGGACCACCTGAACTGGCACGCCTCTTTCGAGGAGTACGCGGAGGACAAGCTGCGCGTCTTCGAGGGGCAGCGAGCCGGGGACCTCGCGCTCGTGAGCGCCACGGATACCGTAGGCCGGTCCGCCGTCCGGAGCCCCCCGGCCGAGGCGGTGGCCGTCGGGGAGGGCGGCACCGGCCTCTGGTCCGGCGCGCTCTACCTGCGGGGACGGCGGCTCCTGGAGGTCGAGGAGCTCTCCTTCGCCGGGGCTCACAACCACGAGAACGCGCTCTTCGCCGCGGCCGCTGCGGAGAGGCTCGGGGCCGGGGACGAGGGCATCCGGGAGGGGCTGCGGGCTTACAGGACCATGCCGCACCGGATGGAGGTTGTCGCCGATAGGGACCGGGTGCTCTACGTGGACGACTCAAAGGCAACCAACCCCGCCGCGGTCGCCGCCGCGCTCGCCGGTCTCGACCGTCCGGTGGTCCTGATCCTGGGGGGCTCCGAGAAGGACACGGACTTCTCCGAGGTGGCCGCACAGCTCGGGCGGTGCCGGGCGGTCGTCTGCCAGGGCGAGGCCGGGCCGAGGATCTGCGAGTACCTCTCCGGGAGAGAGGCTGGAGTCCCCGTCTCCCTCTCCGGGCATTTAGAGGAGGCGGTGGAGACCGCCAGAGGCCTCGCCCGTCCGGGAGACGCGGTCCTGCTCTCGCCGGGGTGCGCCAGCTTCGACCAGTTCTCCGGGTACTCCGAGAGGGGGCGCGCGTTCGGCGCGCTCGCGGCAGGTAGCGGTCGTGCGGTCGGGGCCCGGGGTAGCGCCGGGGCATGAGCTCCGTCAGGATCAACCTGTTCCTCACCGCTCTGGGGCTCTCGCTCTTCGGCGCGGTAATGGTCTACAGCGCCACCGTCCGCTACTACGGCACGACCTACCTGCTGCTGCACTCCGTTCACATAGTGGTCGGGCTGCTGGCCTTCCTGGCGGCGAGCCGGGTCCGCTATACCGCGTGGCGGCGGCTGGCTCCCATACTGTACGCCGCCGCCGCCGTAACGCTCGTGCTGGTCCTGATACCCGGCATCGGCACGGAGGTCCACGGGTCGCGCCGGTGGCTGGACCTCGGGTTCGTGGGGCTCCAGCCCTCGGAGATCGCGAAGCTCGCGGCCGTGCTGGTGTTGAGCGCCGCGCTCTCCCGGAAGCGGTTCCTGCACGGCGACACCGGCCTCCTGGCGGTCCTCGGGCCGCTCGCGGCCATCGGCCTGCTCTTCGGCCTGGTAGTCGTGGAGCCGGACTTCGGCACCTCTGTGGTGCTGCTCGCCGGGGTGGCTGGGACGTTGTGGGCCTCGGAGCTCAGGACGCGCGGGCTGGTCTTGGCCGTCGGATGGGCGCTCGTCGCCCTCGCTGCGGTGATGCTCGCCGAGCCCTACCGGCGGGAGAGGTTCTTTACCTTCCTCGACCCCTGGGCGGTGCCGGAAGGGGCCGGGTACCAGACGGTGCAGTCCATGATCGCCATACGGTCCGGCGGCCTGTTCGGCACGGGACCGGGCTCCGGGGACCTCGGCGCCTCGGTCCCGGAGGTGGGGACGGACATGATCTTCGCGCTCGTGGGCCAGGAGCTCGGGCTGCCGGGGATGCTCGCCGTGATCGGGGCGTTCTGCTTCCTGGCGCTACTGGGGTTCAGGATCTCGCTCTCCGCCCCCTCCGTGCTGGGACGGTGCCTGGCGGCGGGGATAACCACCATGTTCACCGCGCAGGCCGTCTTCAACATAGGGGCGGCGATGGGCAGCCTGCCGCTCGCCGGCATGACGCTGCCGTTCGTGAGCAACGGCGGGTCGAGCATCGCTATAAGCTTCGCGGCAATCGGAATTCTCTACCGGATATCGGAGGACAGTGAGAAAGCAAGCGGCGCCAGAACCGGGAGCCCCCGGCGCGAGCCCCGGGGAGAGCAGCAGAACCGCCGACCGGAGGGACGCCCCACGGATCTTGATCGCCGGCGGCGGTACCGGAGGACACGTAATCCCCGCGCTGTGCGTGGCGGATAGGCTCGGGGCGTTGGGCGCGGTGGTCGAGTTCGTCGGTGCGGAGTCCGGGATAGAGTCGGATCTCGTACCGCGGGCGGGCTACCGGTTGCACTCGCTCCCGCTCGCCGGGTTCTCCGGGAGCATCAGGGACCGTCTGCGGGCCGGAGCCCTCTTCCTCCGGGCGCTCGTGCGCTGCCGGGAGGTCATCCGGGACTTCGGCCCCCGGGCGGTGCTCGGCGTCGGCGGTTACGCCAGCGCCCCGGCGGTCGCGGCCGCCAACCTGCTCCGCGTGCCGACCTTCCTGCACGAGCAGAACTCCGTGCCCGGCCGGGTGAACCGTATCGCCAGCCGGTTCACCGAGGAGATGCTCGTGACCTTCCCCGAGGCCGGCGAACGTCTCGAAGGCGCGGCGTGGGTCGGGATGCCCACGCGCGGGGAGTTCTTCGACCTCTCCCGGGAGGAGGCGCTGCAGCGCCGGGGGCTCGAGCCTCCGGTCGTGCTCGTCTTCGGCGGGAGCGGCGGGGCGCTGAACCTGAACCTCGCGGCCGCCGAAGCTTTCCGGGAGGAGACGCCCTACACCGTGGTACAGGTAGCCGGGCGCCGGGACTTCCCCCGGCTCTCGACGGAGAACCCCCGCCACCGGATACTGGAGTACGAACCGGAGATCTGGGATCTCGTAGCCGCCGCCGAGGTAGTGGTCATACGGTCCGGCGCGGGCTCGCTCTTCGACGCCGCGGCGGCCGGCCGGGCCTCCCTGCTGGTGCCTTTCCCCCACGCGACGGGGGACCACCAGACGAGGAACGCCCGGTACTTTACCGACAGAGGGGCCGCAGAGCTCCTGCCGGACCCCGAGTTGACCGCGGCCGCCCTGCGCGCCCGCGTCGAGGCGTTGCTCGAGGACGGTCCGCGCCGCGCCGCGCTCGCGGCCCGCATGCGGGAGCTCTCGACGCCGGAGGCCGCCGGTGAGGTAGCCCGGCGGCTCCTACAGCCCACAGGAAACGACAAGGAGTAGACAGAGCTTGAAGATTCACATGGTGGGTATCGGCGGGGCCGGGATGAGCGGGATAGCGGAGGTGCTCCACAAGAGAGGCCACTCCGTGACGGGCTCGGACCTCAAGGAGTCCGACTACACCCGCCGGCTCGTGGAGTCCGGCATACAGGTCTCCATCGGCCACGCCGCCAGCCAGGTCGGAGATGCGGATCAGGTCGTCGTCTCCACGGCCATCCCCCCGACGAACCTCGAGATCCTCGAGGCCCGCAGACGCTCCATACCGGTCGTGCCGCGGGCCGCGGCCCTCGCCAGGATACTGGAGGGAAACCGGAGCATCGCCATAGCGGGCACCCACGGCAAGACCACCACTACCAGCATGACCACCCACGCGCTCAAGGCGCTCGGCGAGAGCCCGACGGCCCTTATCGGGGGAGAGCTGAACGACATCGGCAGCAACGTCGTGGACGGCACCGCGGACCTCGTGGTCGCCGAGGCCGACGAGAGCGACAAGTCGCTCCTCTACCTGAAGCCGCGGGCGGCCGTGATCACGAACGCCGAGTTCGACCACCCGGACTTCTACACCTCGCTCGAGGACGTGCTGGAGACCTTCGCCGAGTTCGTCCGCTCGCTGCCCGGCGACGGGCACCTGATCACCTGGGCCGAGGATACTTCCTGCCTGTGGCTCGCACAGCAGGCCGCATGCCCGGTCACGACCTACGGTCTCTCCGGCGGCGACCTGCGCGCCGAGCCGACCTCCGAGAGCGGCTACACTCTGTTCGAGCACGGCGTGGAGCGGGGTCCCGTGGAGCTCGGGGTCTACGGGCGCCACAACATGCTGAACTCCCTGGCGGCCGCGGCCGTGGCGCGCTACCTGGGCCACGACGCCTACGATGCCGCTCGGAGCCTCTCCGGCTTTAGCGGTGTGCGGCGGCGGTTCCAGATAAAGGGCGAGCGTTCCGGGGTGCGGGTCGTGGACGACTACGCCCATCACCCCACGGAGCTCTCGGCGACCATGGAGGTGGCCCGCGCCACCCGGTCGCCCGGCGGACGGGTGGTAGCGGTCTTCCAGCCGCACCGGTACTCGCGCACCCGGACCTTCCACCGGGAGTTCGGGGAGTCCTTTGCCGCGGCGGACGCGGTCCTGATCACCGACGTCTACGGGGCGGGGGAGGACCCCCAGCCCGGCGTGAGCGGGAAGCTCATCGTGGACGCCATCTGCGAGACCGAGGACCACCCCGAGGTCTACTACATCCCGGAACGCGGCTCCCTGCCGCAGGTGCTGCGCTCGATCCTGGCTCCCCAGGATACGGTGCTCACCCTCGGCGCGGGCGATATATCCGGGGTCGGCGACGAGCTCCTGGAGCTGCTCTAGAGCCTTGAGCCACTCCCGCAGAGAGAGGTCCCGCAGAGGGGGTTCCCGGCGTGGGAGAGAGAGGCCCGCCGGCCGCGTGGTCCGCGCGCTCTGCATCTCGGTGGCCGTGGCCGCGCTGACGGCCAGCGCCGTCTCTATATCCGCCTACCTCCTCTACCCCGTCGCGGGGATGGAGATCGAAGGCTCCCGCATGTTCCCGGAGAAGGAGGCCCGCCAGGAGGTCCCGGACGGCGCGAGCCTGCTGCTCCTCGACGCTTCAGGCCTGCAGCGCAAGGTAGAGTCTAACCCTTGGGTAAAGAGTGCGGAGGTGACGAAGGACTGGGGGTCGGATATAGTTCGAGTTCAAGTTGAGGAAAGACGTGCGGTGCTGAAGGGGGAGCTCGGGGACCAAGAGGTCGTTCTGGCCCAGGATGGTACCCGGCTGCCGGGGCTCGGGGGAGCTTCTCTGCCCCGCGTCCGGTTGGACGAGCACCGGTTGGAGAGGATCGTGGAGGCGCAGAGGGTGCTGGACAGGAACGGGGTCGAGGTCGAGGCGTTCAGGGAGGTGGACGCGGGGGGCGTCGAGGTCGCCGCGGGGCACGAAGGGGCGGAGAGCCGTCCGGTCGTGTTCTCTGGAGAGGTGAGCGACTCTCAGGCCCGGGCATTGCGGAACCTGCTCCGCGACGAGCCGGAGGCGCCGTACTTCGACCTCCGCTCGCCGCAGCGCGTCGTGGTGGGCGGCGGGGCGGAAGATTCGTAGGGTCGTGGTGAAGTCCAGGCCGGCCTATGGGATAGATGTCGGGACGACCAAGATAGTGGCCGTCTCCGGGCGGGTGGATAGCGAGGGCTTCGCGGAGGTGACCTCCGTGGGAGAGGCTCCGAGCCACGGGCTCAAGCGGGGTGTCATAGTGGACCGGACCCGGGCCCGCGAGTCGGTCGCGGCGGCGATAGAGGCCTGCGGCCGCCCGGAGGGGTCCGTCTGTGTCGGGGTCGCGGGCAGCCACATCTCCTCTTTCAACATTGGGGCGAGCCTGCTGAACAGCGGCCGGAACCTGAAGGTTACCGAGAAGTTTATCCGGCGGCTGGAAGAGGAGGCCCGGCGGGTAGAGGTGGACGAGGACGAGCAGGTCATCCACGTCATACCCCGGAGCTTCAGCCTGGACGGCAACGAGGGGGTACGTCACCCGGTCGGCCTCGCCGCCCGCCGGGTGACGATGCGGGCCCACGTGGTGAGCGGCGCCGTGTCGAGCATACAGAACCTCCTGGAGGCGGTGGAGGAGTGCGGGGTCACCGTCTCGCGGGTGGTGCTGGAGCCGCTCGCCTCGGCCGAGGCTATCTTCTCCGATGAGGACCGGGCCGGTTCCGCGCTCGTAGATATAGGCGGGGGTACCACGGACATCGCGGCCTTCTCGCGGGGCGTGCTGGCCCACACCGCCGTGGTGCCGCTCGGCGGCGAGAGCCTCTCCTCCGACGTGGCCTACGGCCTGAAGGTGCCCTTCGAGACCGCCGAGAGCCTCAAGAGACGCTACGGCACGGTGCTACCCGACACGGTGGACCCGGTAGCCGCCGCCGGCATCGAAGACCGCCACTACAACGCGCGGTTCGTGAGCCAGATCCTGGAGTACCGGGCGCGGGAGATACTGGAGTTCGCCCGGGACTCCCTGATAGAGGCCCGCGTCGCGAGCCGTCTCTCGGGCGCCGTGGTGTTGACCGGCGGCGGCTCTCTGCTGGACGGTATGCCAGAGCTCGCGGAGGACATCATAGGGCTACCCGCCCGCGTAGCCGCCCCGCACCGGCTCGAGGGTGAGTCTAAACCCTTACAAAAGCCTCAGTACTCCACGGCGATAGGGTTGCTGCACTTTGCCGCGGAGAACTATGAACGTGAATCTAAAGGTAAAGGTGCAAGCGCCGCGAGTTTTGGTAGCATAGTCTCGGCGATCAAGAGTTGGTTCCGGGGATAACAAGCCCGTACGGGGGGCGGCCCGGGTCGGGATTCAGGCCAGGAAGCCTGGGTCGGGAGAGCGGCAACGGAGGGTATAGAGGCGTATGTTGGATTCAGGGACGAACTATCTGGCGGTCATAAAGGTTGTCGGCATAGGCGGCGGCGGCACCAACGCGGTGAACCGCATGATCAACTCCGGCCTTCAGGGGGTCGAGTTCATCGCGGTGAACACGGACGCGCAGGCGCTGCAGATGTGCGATGCCGACATCAAGATCCACATCGGCGAGAAGCTCACCCGGGGTCTCGGGGCCGGGGCGGACCCCAAGGTCGGCATGGAGGCCGCCGAGGAGAACAAGGCGGAGATAGAGGACGCGCTCAAGGGCGCGGACATGGTCTTCGTGACCGCCGGGAAGGGCGGCGGGACGGGTACGGGCGCCGCTCCGGTCGTCGCCAAGCTGGCCCGGGAGGCCGGGGCGCTGACCGTGGGGGTCGTAACCCGTCCGTTCACCTTCGAGGGCCGCCGCCGCTCGACGTACGCCGAGGACGGCATCAAGCGTCTGCAGGAGAACGTGGACACCCTCATAACCATCCCGAACGACCGGCTGTTGCAGGTCGCGGAGAAGCGTACCAGCATGATGGACGCCTTCAAGATGGCCGACGACGTCCTCCGCAAGGGCGTGCAGGGCATAACGGACCTGATCACGGTGCCGGGCCTCATCAACCTGGACTTCGCGGACGTGCGGACCATCATGGCCGAGTCTGGCTCGGCGCTAATGGGTATCGGGGAGTCGAGCAGCGAGAGTCGGGGCGTGGAGGCGGCGAAGACCGCCATCTCGAGCCCGCTGCTGGAGGCCAGCATAGAGGGTGCCACCGGGATCATCCTGAACATCACCGGGGGCACCGAGCTCGGGCTCTTCGAGGTCAACGAGGCCGCCGAGATCGTACACGAGGCCGCGCACCAGGACGCGAACCTGATCTTCGGCGCCGTTATAGACGAGACCTACGGCGAGCGGGTGAGCGTGACCGTTATAGCGACCGGTTTCGACCAGCGGATGGCAAACCAGCGCAGGGACCGGTCTACGGCCGAGCCACGCCCGTCCCGGGACCGGGAGGAGGACGCCTTCTCCGATGAGGAGAGCGACCCGCTGGACATCCCGGCCTTCCTGCGGCGCCGGTAGACCGGAGCCCCGGGGGTGCGAGCAGGCAGCGCAGCGTGGACCGACCGTGCCGCCCCCGGCGGCGCGGTCTTTGTCGCGCCCGAGCCCGAGCCCGAGGGAGCGAGGATACGGTTCTTCACCCGGCTCGGCGGCGTCTCCGAGGCCCCGTACGACAGCCTGAACGTCTCCACCAGGGTCGGTGATGGCGAGGCTGCTGTCTCGGAGAACCTCTCCCGTATAAGAGGGGCCCTGGAGGGTAATACCTCGGCGTGGGTCCGGCAGGTCGCCGGTGACCGGGTGCTGCGGGTCGCCGGGTCCGGTCTGGCCGGTGAGGGCGACGCCCTCGTCACGGAGAGCCCCGGCCTGCCGCTGGTCGTCGCCGTTGCGGACTGTCTCCCGGTTGCGGTGGTCGGGGAGCGCGAGGTGGCGATGGCGCACTCCGGGTGGCGGGGGACCCTCGCGGGGGTAGCGGGGAACGCCGTCCGGGAGATGGACGAGGACCCGGCGGACCTGCGGGCTTATATAGGGCCCGGCATCCGGGAGTGTTGTTACGAGGTATCTGAGGATATAGCGGAAGGTTTCGCCGACCGGTTCGGCCCGGAGGTCGTCTCGGGGCGCAACGTCTCTCTGCCGGGCTCCGTGGCGCGAGACCTCGAGGACTCTGGGGTCGGGGAGGTCAATGACCTGGGGCTGTGTACCGGCTGCCGGACGGACCTCTTCTACTCCCACCGCATGGAGGGACCACGTACCGGCAGGAACCTCGCGGCGGTCCAGAGGCTCCCGCGCGGCGCCGGGTAGGGTGCGGGACGGCGTGGTTACGGAAGCCAGGATACAGGACCAGCTTGCGGTGGTGCGGGAGCGCATCTCGGGGGCGCTCCAGAGGAGCGGCCGGGGCCCCGGCGAGGCCCGGCTCCTGGTCGCGAGCAAGTACTACACTGTGGGTCAGGTCTCCGTTCTCGCCCGCGCCGGGGTCGAGCTTCTCGGGGAGAACAAGGCCGACGAGTTGGCGAGCAAGCAGGAGGAGTTCGGCGACGCTTTCGAGTGGCACTTCATAGGCCACCTGCAGCGCCGGAAGGCGAAGGACGTGGTACCCCGGGTAAGCCTCATACATTCCGTGGACTCCGTCCGGCTGGTGGAGGAACTCGGCAAGCGGGCCCCGGAAGCTGGCGTTGACGTTCTCCTTCAGGTAAACGTGAGCGGCGAGGAGGCCAAGTACGGTATCTCGGAAGGTGAGGTAGAGGGGCTTCTCGAGGCCGCCGCGCAGACCGGGGGAGCGGTCCGGGTGCGAGGTTTCATGACCATAGCGCCGGTGGTCGAGGCCCCGGAGGATGCGCGGTATGTCTTTGCGAAACTCCGGACCTTACGTGATAGTCTTAGAGGGGTGTGGGCTCCCTGCTTCGACCTTTCGGAGCTCTCCATGGGAATGAGCAACGACTACGAAGTAGCAGTAGAAGAGGGGTCTACCCTGGTAAGGATCGGGCGGACTATGATCGAGGAGGAGGGCCCGTGAGGAGGCAGGATGGGAGTTAGGGAGCGTCTGGATCGCTTCGCGGCCTGGTTTGGCTTCGGCCCGGAGGACGATTACTACGAGGACGAGTACGAGGAGCGCCGCGGCTCCGCGAAAGAGGCTCCCGCGAACGGCGCCGGAGACGCGGCTTCCGGTCCGCCGGCCCGGCGGCTGAACCGGAGCGCGGAGCGGTCCTCTTCCTCGGCCTTCGGCACCTCCCTCGGGGACCTATTCGGTTCGGAGTCGGCGAACCGGGAGCGTGGGCAGAACTCGGGCGGCGGCCCGGCCCACCTGCGGCCGGTCCCTGACCAGTCCTCTCCCGCCCGGGTAAGCGTGGTCGAGCCCGCGAACTTCAACGACGCGCAGCCGCTGGCCGACCGTTTCAAGCGCCAGCAGCCCGTGATCCTGAACCTCCAGAACGTCGACGGGGAGCTGAGCCGCCGCATGGTGGACTTCTGCTCGGGGCTCACCTACGCGCTGGACGGCCAGATCCAGACGGTCGCCAACCGGGTCTTCCTCCTGACCCCGCGCAACGTCGAGGTCAGCGCCGAGGAGCGCAAGCGGCTGGCCGAGCGGGCCTTCTTCAACCAACTCTAGCCGCCCGGAGAGCAGGTAACTTTATGAGAGTCGGGATAATCGGGGCCGGGAAGCTCGGCGGGTCGCTGCTCTCGAGGCTCGCGGAGTCCGACGGGTTCCAACTGGGGGTAAGCGACGTACACGCCGAGTACCTCGAGCCGTTCAGCGAGAGGTACGGCATGAGGACCACGGCCTCGAGCCGGGAGCTCGCCGAGGAGAGCGACCTCCTGGTGGTGGCCGTGAAGCCGTGGGACGTGGGCACGGTCCTCGAGGAGATAGCGCCGGCGGTAGAGGGCACGGAGAAGGCGGTAACGAGCGTGGCCGCGGGCGTGACGATAGCGAGCATCGAGGAGAAGCTGCCGCCCGGCACCCCGGTGCTGCGGGTGATGCCGAACGTGTGCGCCTCCGTGGGGCTTGGCTCGGCGGTGGTCACGGCCAACGAGCCGGGCCAGGCGATGCTCCCGACGGTAATGGAGGTCTTCCGCTCCGTGGGAGAGGTCATAGAGCTCCCGGAGCGGCTGTTCGACGCCGCGACGGCCCTCCACGGCTCGGGACCGGCCTACGTGGCGCTCTTCGCCGACGCGCTGGTGCAGGCCGGGGTCCGGGAGGGGATACCGCGGGAGGTGGCCCGGAGGCTGGTCAACGGGACCATCCAGGGCACGGCGGTGCTCCTGAAGGACCGCAGCCCGCACCAGGTCCGGGACGAGGTCATGACGCCCGGCGGCACCACCTCGGCGGCGTTCGTGGCGATGGAGCGCTCCGGTTTCGTGGGAGCCGTCTACGATGGGGTTAGCGCCGCCACCGAGCAGGCCCGGGGGCTTGGCAAGTGACGCCCGTGCTGCTACAGACCTTCGGGTTCAGCATCGCCGAGCTCCTCCTCGGCGTGGTCAACTACGCTTTCTACATAGCGCTCGGGCTGGTGATAACCTGGATCATCTTTGGCTGGATCGGCTTTCCGTCGAGCGACTTCATGCAGCGGGTCCACGACGTGGTCACGAGCGCGGTGAACCCGATGATAATGCCTATCCGGGGCCGGATCCCGCCGCTCAGGCTCGGGGGGCTCGGCCTGGACCTCTCGCCGATCATCCTGATAATAGGGCTGTGGATAATCAGCAACCTGCTCTCCACCATTATCGACCTCTTCGTGCGGCCCGTAACCGGTTGAGCGTCGGTCCCGAGGAGATCCGGCGCAAGGAGTTCAAGAACAGCCTGCGCGGCTACAACGCCGACGAGGTGGACGACTTCCTGGATGCCGTGGCCGATGCGCTGGAGGACGCCCGCTCACAGAACGCCAGGATGACCGACGAGCTCCGCGGCCTGCGGGAGAGGTTGGACCAGTTCGAGAAGCTGGAGGAGAGCATACGGGCTACCCTCTCCCACGCCGAGAGGAGCGCCGAAGACCTCAGGGAGAGCGCCCGCCGGGAGGCCGGTGTCATCGAGCAGGAAGCGGAGGAGCGGGCGAACAAGACCCTGGCCGACGCGGCAAAGAAGGCCGAGAAGGTCGAGCAGTCGTTCGAGGCTCTGCGGCGGGCCCGGCAACTCTTCGTCGCGGACTTCCGGCACCTCCTGAAGAGTCATCTGGAGATCATGGAGTCCGAAGGCATCGCCTCCTTCGGCAGCGTCGAGGACCTGCTGGCCGGTCGCGCCAGAGATGAGGGCGGTGGTGCCGCACCTGGGGACCCGGTGGCAGGGGACCCCACACTCGAGA